>DATHUZ010000084.1:0-14476 GCA_035461725.1 Anaerolineae bacterium | reverse complement strand
GCCACTTTGCCCGCCGCGAAAGGCGTGCTTGAGCGCATTGGATACGAGCTCGTGCAGGAGCAGGCCGCATGGCACCGCCTCGTCGACCCCGAGCACCACGTCATCGGTCTCGATCCGAAAGCAGATCTGGCCCGAACCCTTACCGGCCGCGTCTTGCGCACCGTACGCGCGAAACAGGTACCCGGCCAGAGTGCGCACATATTCGGCCGCGTCCACCTGTGCCAGGTCGCCCGTGGTGTACAGGCGCTCGTGCACGAGCGCCATCGAGCGCACGCGCATCTGGCTTTCCCGGAACATGGCGAGCACCGCGGGATCGGTAATCGCCCGCGCCTGGAAGTAGAGCAGGCTCGAGATGATCTGCAAGTTGTTCTTGACGCGGTGGTGCACTTCTTTGAGCAGCACCTCTTTTTCTGCGAGCGATGCCTTGAGCCGGTCCTCGGCGCGCCGCCGCTCGGTGAGCTCTACTGCGAGCGTCGACGACAGGGCGACGGCCGCTTTGTGCAGGCCGGCCAGCTCTTTTGCCTGGCGCTCGGTCGCGGCGAACAGGCGCGCATTTTCCACCGCCACCGCTGCCTGCCTGCCAAGCAGCCGCAACAGGTTCACCTCTTCGCTGGTATAGCTGTCGCCCGATTGCTTGAGGCCAAGATAGTAGATGCCCACCAGCTTCTGGCCCACGGTGAGCGGAATGGCCAGCGCCGCGTCACGCGCTGCCAGGTAGGCCAACGCCTCGGCCACCTCGTCGGAGGGGGGCTGGTAGCCCAGCAGGGGCCGGTCGGTCTGGCCCAGGTAGCGGGCCAGGGGATGCTGCGCGGAGGGTGTCTCCACGGCCGGGGTGCCCGCCGGGCTGTGACCCGGAGACACCTGCACAAAACCAAAGCCATCCTCGGTGAGGATATCGAGCTCGGCATGTGCGATTTGCAGGTGCTCCACGACCTCGCTCACGAGCAGCCTGGCCACCTGCTCCGCGGCCAGGTGTGTTGCCAGGCGCTGGCTCATGTCGGGCAGGAGCTGCTGGTAGTCGAGCTTGCTGCGAAAAAACAGGCGGTCGATCAGGTGCTGCACGCGCCGCCGCGTCGGCTCTACCGCTACGACCACCACAAATGTGGCGGCAAAGATGACGAGTGATCGGTCGCCCCCCTGCCACAGCACTTCCGCGGCGATGGTAAAGGTGCGCACCAGGAGGACGTACAGACCGATCAACAGCGCCGTCACCAGCGCATAGACGAGCGTCCGGTTGGTCACTACCTGGATATCAAACAGGCGGAAGCGCAGGATGGCCACCGCCAGCGTGAACGGGATCAGGGCAGTGACGACGATTACGACAGGGTGCGGGATGGGCGGATGCCCCGACACGATCAGCGGCAACACATAGCCGGGCACAAGGATCGCGGTCCCGAGCGCGCCGCACCAGAGGATCCAGCGGACCTGGGCGCGGCTGACCGGGTCGGCGGCTCTTCTCGCCGACCGGAGGCCGGCGGCAAAGGCGATCGCCAGCTCTGCGCCGGCGATGCCCCAGGAGGCGTGGCTGCCCCAGCGCACGGCCGCCGTCCAGCTCGGCGCCAGTGCCATCGCCCCCGCCACGACAGCGCCAAAGGCGGCGAACAGGCCGGCGACAAAGAGCGCCGGGTGCCGGGAGATGACCGGATGGGGGATGGGAAAAACCAGGGCAAAGCAGGTCATGGTGGCCAGGGTGAGGCCAAAGATCGTGTGCTCAAAGCCCAGGTGCATCCAGAACTGCCAACCCCAGGCCAACGACGCGAACTGGATGTTGTAGGCGTCGCCCACGTACTGGACGGCAACCAGCACGCAGAAGAGCATCAACACCCGGGCAGCCAGGTCGTCGGTCCGCCGGTGGGCCAGATAGAGCCCCACGCCCAGAAACGCCAGGGCCACGACAAGCTGCACTCCCCAGCGCGGCAGCAGCGTGCCAGGGCTGATGGGGGCCAGCGCTACTTTGAGCAGTTGCCTCTCTCCCCGGCGGATCACGTCATAGATGACCGTGCCACCAGCGCGCCACTCTTCGCCCGCCGCGGCGCCTGCCAGCCACTCTTCAGCCGTGTGGCCCCCGGCACGGACAATCAGATCGCCTGCCTGCAGGCCGCCGGGACGTGGCTCGATCACCCACCGTACCAGAAATCCGCCAGGTGTAAAGCTCTCCAGGTCCCCGCTCGCGCCGTCGGCCGGCAGCCGGGCATACATGCCAACCAGCAGCCCGCCTGCCAACAGGCACACGACGCTCCCCAGGTGCCAGGTCCGGTGGGGGCGGTGGGTGCGCATCCGCTAGGTCCTGCCCGGACCCTGGCGACGGGCGAGCTGCCAGGCGTGCTTGAGGAGCTGCGACGGCCCCGCCGCAGGGCGCCAGCACGATGCGGCAACCCGACACCGGAGTGGTCTCACAACAGCGCGGTGCTGTATGCGATAGATGGGAAAGCGATATTGTGGCCCTACCCTCGACACGATGGGCCGTACCTCGGTGGGCTGTTGCACGTCCATGACCCCTCGATCGCCGTCCAGAAGCGTGTTCACAATGTGGATCGACAGATGGCGCGGGGAGAGTATAACACAGATCAGGAGAAGCAGCAAGCAGGGAGCAGCAAGGCCAGGCCCGCTGCTCCCTGCCTGCTGCTGCTCGGTATTTAGCGCCGGTCTTCTAGCAGATCGTCACCTCCGACGACACGAAAATCGCGGCTGTCGATAGTGCCCATCGTCGCACCGGGCCAATAGCCACCCATTCCGGCCGGCAGCACCGGTGATTGTGGTGCACCGCCCTGGATCACGACCACGGGCGGGTAACCGCCGGCCGCCGGGTGTCTCTGTTGGCGCTCACCCCCCGCGTCACTGCCCAGCCGATCGCCCCGCGTCAGCACCAGTGTGAGCAGCAGGGTCGTCGGCACCGCGGCCAGCACCCCACACACGACACCGAGCACAACCGCCATTGCGTCCCCGCTCATTCTCTTGCCCACCATTACCGCCAGCGTCGCGCCGAATGCCACCGCCATCATCAGCACGACGTGCTTGAAACGGATGCCTGTGTTGATCTCCATCTGTTCTCCTCAATAGGGCAGAATGGGTCTCACCCAACCTGCCGGCCTGCCGGCCTGCCGTCCACCGGCTATCTCACGATCCGCAGCCGCCCACGCAGCCGCGACAGCATGCCATCTGTTCCCGTCGCCGCCGGCGCTTTGAGAGCCGGGCGGGCGCCGGCCTGTAGGGTCGTCACCATCTCGGCGATCTCGGGCTCGGAAATGTAGGCCGCCTGCATGCGCGTCACCTGGCCCTTGGCCACTACCAGGAAGTCACCCTGGCCCAACAGCCGCTCGGCACCTGTGCCTGCCAGGCCTGTCGCCACCTTGGCATCCTCGGGGCTGGCCACCGCGCCGACCAGCCGGACGGGAAAGTTGCTCTTGATCAGGCTGCCGATCACGGCCGCCGCCGGCTTTTGCGTGCACGCCACCAGGTGCAGCCCCGCCTCGCGCCCGCGCTGTGTCAGCCTCGTGAGCTGCTGCTCGACGGGTCGCCCGCCAACCTGTACCAGGTCGGCCAGCTCGTCGATGGCGATCACGATCCGGGGCTCGGTGCGCCGCTCTGCGTCGCGCTGCTCCATCGCCGTCACCAACCGGGCGAGCACGCCGGCCACCTCTGAAACATCGTCCACGACGTCGCACAGCAGGTGGGGCAGGCCGGCGAACGGCGCAAAACCCCTGCCCTTCGGGTCGATCAGTACCATCTGCAGCGCGCGCGGGTGGTTGTGCCAGGCGAGAGAGGCGACGATGGCGCGCACCAGCGCCGTCTTGCCCGAGCCGGTGGTGCCGGCGATCAGCGCGTGCGCCACGTTCGGGCTCGGCAGCCGCAGCAGGAGTGGCACCCCGTCGTGATCCAGGCCGAGCACCGCGGTGACGGGCGGCATCGACCATCCCGACCCGTGGCCGTTGCCGTTGTCGCCCGCACGCTGTGCCTCACTCGTCAGTCGCTTGCAGAGGGGGAGCAGGTGTACCACCTGCCCTTCGTCGCGTGGCACTTCCACCTCCACCTGGCCTTCTTGCCGGTACACGCGACAGGTCGAGGTGCCGAGGCTGAGAGCGATCTCTTCCGCCAGCCCCGACACCTGCCGCACCTTGACGCCCAGCGGGGTCGTCACGTGAAAACGGACCAGGCGCGGGGTAACAGTGCCCCCGGTTACGTGCGCCGGCACCCTGTGTCCCGCGAGCACCATCTCGATTCGATCCGCCTGAAAATGGAGATCACGCGCGCGCATCACCCCTCCCGATAATGCACAGTGCACGACCCATAACGCACAACCCGGTTGTGCATTATGAACCGTGCACTGTGAACAGTCCTTTATCCAGCCGCCGCCGCGACACGCTCCGGAAACGGCACGACGGTGCCGTTCGCGGCCGGCAGCCGCTCTGCCGCCGTGTGCACCGGCCGGCGCAGCGGACACTCGGCACAGGTGCGCACGTCATCGATCGGCATCACGCGCTCGGCGCATGCGGCGCGCTCAAAATGGAGCTCCGGTGGGCCGTCGTCCCACACCTCTTGCCTGCCGTTAAAGCGCACGATCAGGGGTGAGGGCGACGTCAGGCGCAGGGAGAAGCGCAGATGGCTGCAGTCGGCCGCTTTGAACGGGCAATCGCGGCACACCTCGGGTGATACCTCTGCCTCGCCCTCGACGATCCTGGTGCAGATGATGCGCCCGTCGCCCGACACGGCGCGGTGCTCGCAGGCAGCCGAATGGCCGGTCATCATCGCCGCCGGTCTCGCCAGATGCAGCTCACGCAGCATAGTCGTTCCTCCCTCCTTGCGCTCACGCGTACAACGCTCGAACCGAACACCTGTTCTACTTCTTGGTCTCCATTATACTCGAACACTTGTTCGGTGTCAAGCGCTATTTCCCCAACGCGCGCCCTACGGGGAGAATTTTAACTTTTGTTATGCCGACCTGCGTCTAGTCCCTCATGCGGTCCTTTACCACGAACGAGATCTTGGCGTTGACCCGGTACTCGGTGATCTCGTTGTTCTCGACGACGGCCTGGAACTCTTTGATATAGATCGATTGGATCCCTTGCACCGTCATTGCGGCCTCGGTGAGCGCCACGCGTGTTGCGTCTTCCCAACTCTCCTTCGACTGTGCCAATACCTCGATAACTTTGACGATCGCCATGTCCTGTTCCCCTTTCTGTTCTACCGGGGAGGTCCCGGTGTTCTTGTCTCTTATTGTAGCACAGTCGGGGTGCGGCTGAGGTTGGCTTTGGTTGGATAGAGTTGGAGTATGGTTGGCAGCAGGGGTTACAGGAGGCGGAGCTGGCTTGGGGGGGGTGACAGGCGCCGCGCAGCCAGGCCGAGCAGGCGCACGGGCCGCCCCTTTTGCCAGGCCCGGTCGAGCAGCGCGAGGGCGGCACGTTGTAGAACCTGGGGATCGGCGGTCGGCACGTCGAGCGACATCTGGCGCCCGACGTCGACAAAGTCGGCATAGCGCACCTTGAGCGCGACGGTGCCTGCCGCCAGGCCGAGGTGCTGGAGCCGCTCCGCGACTCCCTGGCTCAGCGCCAACAGGTGGTGGTGTATGTCGTCGGCGCGTACCAGGTCGTGGCGGAAAGTGCGCTCCTGGCTGACCGACTTGGTGTCGTGCTCGGTCACCAGCTGCCTGTCGTCCAGGCCGCGTGCCCGGCGGGCCATCTCCACGCCGTGCGAGCCAAAGCGCCGGGCGAGGTCGCCTGGATCGGCGTGCGCCAGGTCGCCGACCGTTTCCACTTCCAGCTCGGCCAGCCTGGCGGCCGTGACAGGCCCGATTCCCGACAGCACGCGTACCGGCAGGGGGGCGAGGAACGCCGCCTCGTCGCCCGGGCGAACCACCGTCAGCCCGCCTGGCTTGTCATAATCCGATGCCACTTTGGCGACCAGCTTGTTCGATGCCACGCCGAGCGATGCCGAAAGGCGTACCTCGTCACGCACCTGGCACTGCAACTCGCGTGCGAGGTCGATCGCCTCGTCCCACGCCGCCACCTGGGCGGTCAGGTCGACGTA
Organism: Anaerolineae bacterium; assembly: GCA_035461725.1. Classification (GTDB taxonomy): domain Bacteria; phylum Chloroflexota; class Anaerolineae; order JAAYZQ01; family JAAYZQ01; genus JAFGIA01. The sequence continues at coordinate 8,452 of DATHUZ010000084.1, read as the reverse complement.
CGCCTCGTCGATGCTCGTCTGTTCTACCAGCGGCGACGCCGCGCGGAGGAGCGCCATGACGCGCTGAGAGTAGGGGCGGTAGACGCCGTGGCGGGGAGGGCGCAGCACGGCGCCGGGGCAGAGGGCGAGGGCACGGTAGGTGGGCATGGCCGAGTGCACGCCAAAGGCGCGCGCCTCGTACGACGCCGACGACACGACGCCCCGGTCCTCCGGCCGCCCGCCCACAACCACCGGCCGGCCGGCGAGTGACGGATCCTCTATTACCTCGACCGCCGCGAAAAACGCGTCGAGGTCGAGGTGCACGATTGCGCGCTGCTCGGTCAGGGTGCCATTATGCCACGAAACCGCCGGGCTGCAAATGTACAGGAGCCTTTACCCTGCTCCACTACCCTCCCCCCGTTGACAGGGACAGGGGCGCGTGTTATAATCCCGCCGTCGGGGGGAAAGGCATGGATCGACTCGGCCAGTTTTGGCGCAACATCAATCAGCTCGACAGGCGGCGCAGGAGTGTCGTCATTCTCTTCCTGGTCCTGATTGTCGCCACGTGGCTGGCCGCATGCCTGCTCTTCTTCAGCGCTCTGGCCGGCTAGGTGGATGGGGGGGTGAGCGTGCAGGATCCGGGAGCGAACTCGTCGCTGCAGGTGTTTAACGCGGCGCGACGCCGCGCCTTCATGCAGGATGTGCTGGCCGACCTGTCGGGCCGCCCCGACACGCTCCTCTCCTTTCACGACGTGCGCGAGCAGCTCGATCTGGGCCAGCCGGATGGCGACGCGCACCTTGAAGAGGTCCCCCTCGAACAGATCGTCGGCAGCGTCGGGCGCTACCGCGACTTTACGCGCGCTTTTTTGCCCCGCGCGCAGATCGATCCCCAGCGCTGGTCCCACATCGAGCGCCTGCAGCGGCGAGCGGCGCTGCCACCCGTGGATCTGTTTCGTATCGGCGACGTCTACTTTGTGCGCGACGGGCATCATCGCGTGTCTGTCGCTCGCGCGCGCGGCCACAGCACGATCCAGGCGCGCGTTGTCGACGTGCCGGTGCGGGTGCCTCTCGGGCCCGATGTGTCGCCTACCGACCTGATCCTAAAGTCGGGTTATGCCGAGTTTCTGGAGAAAACGTCACTCGATAGGAATTGCCCCGACCAGTGCATCGAGCTCACTGCGCCCGGCGCCTACCGCAGGCTGCTCCAGCACATCGAGGTCCACCAATTCTACCTCGGCCTCCGCTCGCGCCACTACCCTACCTTGCCCGAGGCGGCAGAAAATTGGTACAACTATGTCTATCTGCCTCTCGTCGAGCGCATTTGTGATTCGGGCATCCTCGCGCACTTTGCGGGGCGCACCGAAGCGGATCTCTACCTCTGGATCAGCGAGAACCGTGCCAACTTGCAGATGCGCTACGCCTCGGGCGACGAGGCCCATGCGGCCGTCGAGGATTTCAGTGAGACACATCGCAAGCCGCGGGTGCGCCGCTGGCTGCGCGGCTGGCTCCACCGCCTCTTCCCACGCTTTATCGCGCCCGCCCCTGAGGATAGCGAGAAGTGACCCGTAGCCAGTGGAAAAGAGCGGCGACGGGTCACTTGGTGCTTGATACCTGTTACTTTTTCTTCTGGACCCGCGGCGGCCTGGTCGCCGGCCTGATGCCGTGATATACGTGGAACCCGCCAATGGTGCGCAGGATGGTATCTGCCGGCCGGCTGAGCTTTTGCGACAGCTCGACCGGCGACAGGGGCTCGTTGCCATTGGCCAAAAAGACACGGAACACGGCGGTGGTGAGCGGGGTTGATTCGTCCACATAGTCGGGCTTCAGGCTGCAGCACACCCGTAACGAGTGCCACAACCCGTCAACCTGCGCCACCTGGCCGGTCCTCTCGTCGATCCAGTCGACGGTCTCTGCTTCCTGATAGTTCTTGTAGCGCTCCTGGCACTCGTTGCATAGGTGGCTCAGCAGGTGCACGCGAAAGTTCCGGCCCTCTTGCTCCCACCACTGCGAGTCGATCTGAAACTTGGTATTGATCGTCGGTTTCACCCATGGGCTTTTCATTTGCTTTTCCTAACCTGATTACGACCTGAGCGTCTCGTCATACGTCCAATAACCGCCACCCATCGACACAAACGCCGGCTCGGTAGACAGCGCGGCAAACACCGGGCCGGGTGGCACCCGCTTGAGCACGTTCACCGCGCTATAGATCGCCTTGGCGTGCACCGTCGCCTGTGGGCTGAGCTTGACCAGCTCGGGCATCAGCCGGGCCATGATATCGACCACGCTCTCGTCTCGTGAATGTGACATCTCCCACAGGCGCTCGATAGCGCGTGGGTTGTCGACGCTGATGGTCAAAAGGTCGTCATAGTCGCACGAGATGGGCAGCTTGCGAATCTGGAACGTGAGCTTGCCCGCATCGGCCACGGCCACCTTGCTCCACAGCGGCTTCAGGCGGCGCGACTCAAAGTCGACCGTGATCACGCGCGGGTCTCGCGTGCGCTCGAGCTTGATATAGGTCCCCACGGGCAGTTGGTAGCGCTCGTACCACGGGCCCAGGCCGTAGACGAACGACTCACCGTGGACCAGCCAGCCCTGCATGCGCTCGCCACTCTGCCCATCGATCAGCACCACCGGGCTGTGATGGTTCGCCGACTGTGGAAAGAGCCCCCGCGTGCGCACGGTAAGCGGCAGTGTCCCGGCGTGCCAATGGGGATAAATGAGGGCGATTGTCGTGCGGTAGAGGGGGCGGCTGGGCCCCATCACCTCCTCGCCGCTTCCCTCGTCGTCGATCTCGCGCTCGATCAGCCGCAGCTCTTCTGCAATGTGGGCCCGGTTGTAGGGGACGTGCTCGATGCGCAGACGCTCGGGGGGCTCTACCACTTCCTGCGGGATCAGGCGGCGCAGATACCAGATGTCGCGTCCCTGGTCGCCCACGTTGTCAAAGCGTGGATCCACCTCGAGCGCGCGGTTCACCGACAGGAGCCTGATCTGCTCCGACACCTCGGCCGGCAGATCGAGCGTTGCCATGATATCTGCAGTAGGCAGCGGCATACCCTGGACTTCGATCACTGCTTCGGCGATATTACGGCGACCTGCGTCGACGGATACGAGCATGTCTTGCAAGAGCCATTCGTCACCAAACGCCACGAACTCGGCATGATCCTCCAGGGCGATCAAGATTTCTTCTTCGACGACAGTGCCGTACAGCTCGTACAAGGCCGCGGGAGGCAGCTCACCGGCTTCCAACACGCCTTCGCCCTCGCTTCGATTCAGCGCGTGGTCGCCCTGCAACTGCGAGGCGAACTCTCGCACCTCGCCGTCTTGGAACTCGAGCTGGATCACCGTGAACTCGCCATAGTCGGGGTTGCGCCCGGGACGGGTGCCAGACACGGTGCCCACCGCATAGTCGAGCATGGGCAAGATCACCACGTCGCCTATCTGGTACGTATCCTGCGGCTGGTACACCGATCCCTTGCTCAGCTCGGCCCGGATCTGCTGCTCCTCTTCCCTGACACGCCGGGCAATGATCGCCTCTGTGAGCACGGACGCGGTCATCGGTCGACCTGCCTCAAGGAGCAGGTCATACAGATACTGGATATCCTTGCGTGTAACCTCGAACTGGTCTTCCCAATAACTCGCTGTTTGCGTTCTCCGCTGGATCACGAGGCTCTCCTGTTGTTTCCCGGTATTGAGGTAACGGTTGTCCAATCATTAACCGGGACATTATACCAGGTTTCACAGGGGTTGACAAAATGTCGAGGGTCTCTTTGCGTGCTACAGGAGGTCGACCATCCCACATTCGTATAAAGAGGCTACCAGGTCGACGCCTCGCTGGCCACATCGCGCTTCGATCTCACCCAGCGTCTGTTGCCCGTCGAGCAGGCCGAGCACGGTCTCGTCGTCGTGCGAGGCAGCCACGAGCTGGTTCGCGCACAGCAGCACGGGACCGAATGCTTCGGCGTGCCGGACAAAGCGCGCCGCCGGGCGCGCCCCCCTGTAGAGGAGCACGTCGACCGGGTCTGGCCCGGCTGCCGGGGCGGGGGGCGTGCCCATCAGCGGATCCCGCCCCAGTGGGTTCGCTGCGGCCAGCGCGCGGCACCCACCGCGACAGGTGTCGACCGCCACGCACCCGGCGCACGCTTCGCCTGGTGCCTGCCGCCAGGCTTCCATCGCCAGGCTGTGCCAGATACGATCCAGCGGCTCTTCCAGCACATCGCCCACGATCTCGGGGGCATGGTTGCAAGGGCGCGCCCGGCCCCAGGGATCGATCGTGAGAAACGCCAGGCCCGCCAGGCAGCCCGGCTGGGCCGTGGGCAGAAAGCAGGTGGGCACGCAGTTGCCGAGCCTGGCAGGCCGGCCCATCGCCCGCACCGCCTCTATCCGCGCGATTGCCGCGCGCAGTTGACCATCGGCAGGTGTTTCGCCTGCCGTTGCCTCGCCCAGGTAGCGGTTAAAGACGATGCCCTGCGCACCGAGCCGGTTGGCGAGTGCGACCATCTCGTCGATTCGCGCCCAGTTGTGGGCCGTGATCACACAGCTCAGCGTGACCGGGATGCCCTTCTCGACGGCCGCGCGCACGCCGTGAACCGTGTCGTCGAACGAGCCTGCGCTGGCCGTAAATGCCTCGTGGGTCGCCGCGCTGCTCCCGTGGAGCGAGACGAGTAGTCCTTCGCAGTTGGGGGTCGCGGCGAGCAGGTCGAGGAGCTCTTCTCTGTTGGGCCAGCGGCCGTTCGTAAACAGGGTGAACGGGATGCCCGTCGTCGCCACGTAGCGCACGATCTCGGCGAACTGGGGATGCAGGGTGGGCTCGCCCCCCGTGAGCTTGAGCCGGTAGGCGTGCGGGCGCAGCCGCTCGATCACCTGTTGCCAGCCCGCGGCAGCCAGGGGTGGGCGTCGCGAGGCAATCGCGCGCCCGCTGCCCGAGACGAACGCGTTGCCACAGGCCGGGCAGTTGTTGTTGCAGGCCGGCGTCAGCTCCAGGTAGAACGCCAGGGGGCGCGACAGGGGGGGGATGGCCCCACCCTGGACGGCGAAGCAGGCACAGTCGCACACCGAATCGGCGCGCGCGGCTGCTCGAGGCGGTGCGTCAACGGTCGGCTGGGGCATAAGCCTGGCCCTGTAGGGTAGAGGGGGTGCAAGCGCATGCACACCACGAGCTTTCACGCTCGTTGTGCCCGGCCTGCGACCTGCGTCACGGTGCATCGGGTTCTGTTTTCTCCACAATCTCGCGCGAGTCGACTTTTGCTGCATCCATTATACCCGACTCTGGAGCCAGGACAGTATCCTCCAGATGGGGGATGTTGGGGGGTATCTTGGCTCCACCCTGGGGTGTAGGTCAATCCCGCGCGGGTGGGTCTTCGGGCTCGATCTGCAAGGGGGGCAGTTGCTCCAGGCTGGAGAGGCCAAACTGCTGGAGAAACTCGAACGTGGTTCCGTACAGGATCGGCCGCCCCGGCTGCTCCATCCGTCCCTGTTCTTCGACGAGCCCACGGTTGACGAGCGTGCGGATCACGGTGTCCGAGTTCACGCCGCGCACGGCTTCGACCTGCGCCCGGGTCACCGGCTGCTGGTAGGCGACGATGGCCAGGGTCTCGAGTGCCGCCGGCGAGAGCTTGCCGCTCAAGTCGAGCCCGAGGAGCGCCCGCACCAGGCCGGCCATTTCGGGAGCGGTCACGATCTGCACCCGCCGCCCGTGACGCTGAATGCGCAGGCCGCGCGTTCTGTACAGTCCGGTCAATGAGGCCAGCGCCTCTTCCACCTGCTGACCATCGACGTCGAGGATCGAGGCCAGGCGCTCGATTGGCACCGGCTCGCCGGCGACAAAAAGCAGCCCTTCGACGCACGCTTCGAGAGACAGTTTCTGTTCACCACTCATAGCGGATGATTCGCCCCACATTCGAACCTATGCTATAATTGCGCAACGCGCGAATTTGCAGCTTGTCCACGCGGCTTTGCGAAAGCCGCTTCTGGCCTGGATCGCGACGTGGACGCAGAAGGCGGTAACGTGAGCTCGTGGAGGACAATTCTGTAATGCAAAGGCGATCGTCGTGGCTGCAATTGTTGGCGCTCGGGGCGCTGCTCCTTGGCCTGGCTTGTGGTCCCTGTAATCTCCTGTCGGCCGAGGTGCCGACCCCACCGCGCCCTATCGCCGTCTCTACCGAGTCGGCCGCACAGCTCGAGTCACGCATTCAGCAGAATCTCGAGGGCGAGCCGGGAGGGCAATTCATTCTGCACATGTCCGACGAGGAGGTTACCTCGCTCGTCGCGACCAAGCTGGCCGGGTACGATGAATCGCCGGTCACCGATCCCCAAATCTGGTTCACCAAGGGCAAGATCTATGGCACGGGCAGGCTGACCAACGTCGTGCCGCTGGAGACGCCCTTTTACGTCGTCACTTCTACGCGCATCGTCGACGGCCAGGTGGAGGTCGTCGTCGAGAGTGTCGAGGCCGGTGCCATCCCGATCCCTGAAAGTGTCATAGACACCCTGTCGCAGAGCGTAAATGAAACCCTGCAAGAGATGCAGCTTGACATCCAGGTGACGGCGATCGAGATCCTGGAAGGTGAGATCGTCGTCCAGGGGGTACGGCAGTAGCTGCCGTGCCCGCGGTGCCAGCGCCGCCTCGTGCCGATCTGCTGCCCTGGTATCGGGTAGCCGGCACCGGATCACACGCCGATACCCGCTACCTGATACCAGGTACCCTCCACCCACCCTGCCAGGCACCCCTGAACACCAAGTCGGCACTGGCCGGTTATCGATCCTACTCTTCGGGATAGGGCGCGTGTTTGATCCTGACGCGCACCGTCCCCAGCTTTAGCCCCATCCGGTCCACGATGACTTCACGCGTCACCTGCATCACCTCGTCCGTTTTCATCGGGACGTCAATCTCGGGCGAAGTCTCCAGCAGCAGGTCGACGTCGACACCGCGCGCCTTGCCCTCGACGCGCGGCGACACCCGCACTACGTCAGGAAGCTGGTCGATGTTGTACGCCAGGCGCTGCTCCACCGAGTCGACGGTGATGTGCGCCTCGCCGCCGGCCAGCTTCTGCGCGCGGATGGTGCGCTTGCGCGGCCGCCGGAGCTCCAGCCAAAGGAGAACAAGAGCCAGCAAAATCGTGGCACCACCGATCAGGATGCGCATGCCCACGAAAAAGAGACGGTTGTTCTCCATATAGTTCGCCGCTCCCTGGTGCAGCCAGTCAAACGTGACGGCGGCCAGGCGGAGCGAGTACTCGGGCACGATGGCCACGAGTGCGGCGAGGATCATAATGACGAGAAGCAAGAGGATGACGACCAGGCGATTGAACACGTTCATGGCGAACCTCCTTGTGATTACGTTTCCACCCTTTCTCCCGTTGGCCGGGCTATTATACAATAGAAGTGCACTTTCGTCCAATGAGCGAAGAATGGAAAGCTGGTGCTTCTATCGAGACCGAAGCCAGCCAGCCTTCCCTGCGTGCCCCCCCCGCAGCCCGGGCAGAAAAAAGCCTCCAGCGCCACGGCGCTGGAGGCAGGGGAATCATGGATGCACTACTGCCCTGGTCGCACGTCCGCCTAGTTGTCCAACAGGCCGTCGTCCGCCAGATCGACCGAGTGCGCCCACAGCTCACCGGTGTCGTCGCGCACACCTCCAATCTCGACCAGGTCGCCATCCATCAAGTCCTCGGCTATGAGATCGTCCTGGTACACGACGGTGTCGGCGATGTTGAGTGTATACTGCTCGCCGTTCGCCTCGACGGTCAGGACGTTGTTGAGCAGATCGGGCTGCCCGACGATGGAGCCGGTTAGCGAGAACTCGTCGTCGTTCCATTCGATCCCAAGGTCGTCATCAGCGGCCATGTCGCCGTTGCCGGCGGTGTCTGTATCGTCCTGATTCGTGTCGGATGCGGGCCGCTGCTCCTCAAAGAGGCCCACGTCGCGCACCACTTCTGTGGCATAATAGCGGCCGCTCGCGCCGACAAATCCGGCCATGCTCACCACGTCGTCCTCGGTCAGATCATAGTCGCCCCACGTGCCGGTCCCCACCGGAGCGGTGAACAGGTAGATGTCCTGCGTCACCTCTTGGCCGTTCTCAGGGTAGGTGACGGTGATGTACTCGTCAGAGATGGTGTCGATGTTGCCGGTCAGCTCGAACTGGTCGCCCCACCAGACGATGCCCGTGGTGGCCAGGCCAAGCGAGTCGTCGGTCAGCTCTTCAGGCACGTCGGCCTGCTCGCCATCCTGCGCGTCGTCCATCCCACTCTGCGCGCCGGCGTCATCAAAGACCGCCCAATCGCCAATCTCGATCTCGTCAGCAAAGAGCTGGTCGTTCTCACGCGCGCCGCGCACGTTCACGACGTCACCCTCGACCAAGTCATAGTTGTCAAACGAGTCGCCTTCGCGCAGATACAACTGCTCGTTCGGCTCGTCGTCAAAGCCAAGGTCAAAGAACCCCTGCTGTTCGTCGATCGCCTCTATGCGGCCGGTGGCCTCA
>DATHUZ010000083.1:0-1690 GCA_035461725.1 Anaerolineae bacterium | reverse complement strand
CTCTCGTTTTACGACGAGCACCCTTCCGGCAAGGTCGTCAGCCGGGTGACCTCGGACACGCAGGACTTTTCGGAGGTCGCCAGCCTGACGATGAACCTGATCAGCCAGGTGCTGCTGGTGGCGATCCTGTCGGTGGTGCTGGTGACGATCAACCCGTGGCTGACGCTGATCCTGCTGGGGATGACGCCGTTCGCGGTGGGGATCGCGCTCAGCTTCCGGCGGGTGGCGCGGCGCGTGACGCAGCACGCGCGGCGGGTGACGGCCAAGATCAATGCCCAGATCCAGGAGTCGATCAGCGGGATCGTGGTGGCCAAGAGCTTTCGGCAGGAGTGGGCGATCTATGCCACGTTTTTGGCGAACAACAAGCAGGCGTACCGGGTGGGGCTGCGGCGCGGGCTGACGCTGAATACGATCTTTCCGGTGATGGGGCTGGCTTCTGGCCTTGGGATCGCGCTGCTGGTGTACGCGGGCGGGCTGGCGACGCGCGCCGGCCTGAGCCCCGGCAACTGGTATCTGTTCATGCAGGCGGTCGGCTTTTTCTGGTGGCCGCTGATCAACATCGCTTCGTTCTGGAGCCAGTTCCAGGATGGGCTGTCGGCGGCGGAGCGGGCGTTCGCGCTGATCGACGCGGCGCCGCAGGTGGTGCAGGTTTCCAACGAGCCGGTGGACGGGCTGGAAGGACGGATCGAGTTCCGCCATCTGCGGTTCAGCTACACCGACACGGAGCAGGTGCTGCCCGATTTTTCCCTGGAGATCGAGCCGCGCGAGACGGTGGCGCTGGTGGGGCACACGGGGGCGGGCAAGAGCAGCGTGGCGCGGCTGATCGCGCGCTTTTACGAGTTCCAGGGCGGCGAGCTGCGGGTGGACGGGCGCGACGTGCGCCGGCTCGACCTGGCCGACTATCGCCGCGCAATCGGGATCGTGCCGCAGGAGCCGTTCCTCTTTTCGGGCACGGTGCGCGACAATGTGCGCTTTGCGCGGCCCGATGCGGCCGACGACGAGGTCGTGGCCGCCGCGATGCGGATCAGCGACGGCGAGTGGCTGGCCGGGCTGCCGGATGGTCTGGACACGGACGTGGGCGAGCGGGGGTCCAACCTGTCGATGGGGCAGCGGCAGTTGGTGGCGCTGGCGCGGGTGGTGCTGAAGGACCCGGCGATCTTTATCCTCGACGAGGCGACGGCGAGCGTGGACCCGTTCACCGAGGCGCAGATCCAGGAGGGGCTGGAAACGGTGATGCGCGACAGGACGGCGATCATCATCGCGCACCGGCTGTCGACGGTGCGGAACGCGGACCGGATCCTGGTGATGGACCAGGGGAGGATCATCGAGGAGGGCAGCCACGAGGCGCTGCTCGAGCGGGGCGGGCACTATGCCGACCTGTACAATACCTACTTCCGGCACCAGTCGCTGGAGTATATCGAGCAGGTGGGGGAGATGATTGCCGGAGAGTTGGTTACACCGACATACACGGAGGTGCACGGAGATACACGGAGAGGGGAGTGAGGAGAGGAGCGGGCGGCAGGAGATTACGTCATTTGTACGAGGGTGGGATGGTACTTACGTCGCTGTTCTCAAGCCCCTGGGTGTGATATCATCTCTGTTGGAGGCAGCGGTGCCTCGCTTGCCGCCAATCATTTTGTCCCGTACGAAAGGACCCTACCTATGAAAAACCTCCGTTTGCTGCGTGTGG
>DATHUZ010000082.1:0-3369 GCA_035461725.1 Anaerolineae bacterium | reverse complement strand
CCTCCGCCAGCCCGGCCATCCCCGCTTCCACGTCATCCGCGGTCATCCCTGCGAAAAAGGGCGCGATGGCCGTGACGGAGGTCACCTCGCCGCGCACCTCCGAGTCCTCACGAATCCTGGTGGCAATGCGGGCACGCAGCGCCTGCACCGCATCCATCTCTACCCGTTCTTCCGCCTCTGGTTCCCTGTTGTTTTCCATCTCTGTGTATCTCCGTACCCCTCTGTGTATCTCTGTGTTCCCCTCTCCCCCCGCGTGTCTCCGTGTTCCCTCTCCCCCGCTCCACGCCCCACAGTGTACCCCACCTGCACGCTACTGGCAAATCCACAACAGCAGAGGCGAGACCCAGGACCTGGATCTCGCCTCCCTGTGTGTGAAAACGCGCAATCCGGTCGTAACCGAGCACCGCCTAGGCGGGGAGCAGGCCCGCCTTGGCCAGGCCGTCGGCGACGTCCTTCATATCATACTTTTGCAGCGTCTCGCGTGTCGGCGCGCCGGTTTCCGTGTCCCAGCCGAGCTGCGCATAGAACAGGTCTTTGGTCAGCTCGACGTCGTCGCGATCCATCTTGTCGTGGCCCGGTGTGAACGGCTTTTCTTCCGCCCAGCCGGGATAGTCGAACGCCCAATCCGGCACCAGGTCGTGCTCGTTGCGCATGTCGACCGTGCCCATCGAGCGCATCGTCAGCGCGCGCAGCATCGTCAGGTGCTTGATGCCGAGATCCTCCAGTTCTTCGCGCGTCTTCTGATCTCCTGTGACGGCCGAATAGAGCTGGGCATCCAGCGTCGGATCGCCGCGATAGTTCCGCTCTTTGAGCGGCGACGCCCAGATCGGCAGCGTATAGTTGCACAGCGTCATCGAGTTGTGCAGCTCCATGTAGGCGTACGTCAGCTTGCCAAACACCGCCTTGCCTTCGTTCATCGGCGTCCACTCTTGCTCGACGTCGACGGCATCCGGGTGGCCAAACACCTCGGTGCTGAGCTCGCGCATGACCTCGATCGGCAGGCCGGCGCCGTAAAAGTTGCTGTGCGTGTGCGTGTTCGGGTCGCGGTTGTAGACCAGGTTGATCATCACACCCACCTGCCCGGCGTTTTCGATCGAGTGGTGATAGGGATGGCCCAGCTTCCAGTGCTTCTTGACCAGCTTCCACTCCTCAGGAAAGTTCCACCGCTCCTGGAGGTACGCCGAGCCCTCGCCCATCGCCTCGCCCAGCTCGCCGATCTTGTAGGCGATGCGCCGGAAATACTCGAACTGGAAGCGCGGATCGCCCGCGTCGAGCAGGTCCCAGGGGATGCTCTCGTACTCTTCTTCGCTCAGCACCTGTTTGATGATGCCTTCTTTGTAGGCGTAGGAAAAGTCGCTGCCCGTCAGTCCATAGTTGTTCCACACGCCATAATCGTCGGCCAGGATACTGCCGAGGACCTTGGTCTCGGTGGCGATCCAAGGATCTTCCGAGTTCTTGGGGTACATCTGCCCACCCTGCCAGCCGGAGCAGGTGTTCGACGAGTAGCGCGGCAGGCCATACTTGGTCTCCATCGATGGCAGGTCGATCAGAATGTGACACCGGATCGGGCACGAATGGCAGCCGCCCATGCGCACCGTAATCAGCTCGCCGATGGAGCGGCCGCTGCCCGGGTCTTTGGTGCGAAAGTCGAGCACCCCCTTGTGGGTGCGATAGCCGATCTTGTTCAGGTCTTCTGCCGGGCAGTCACCCAGCTCGATCGGCGGTTGGGCCGCGCCCCAGAACAGGTCCTCCCGCGCCGTCCACCGTGTGCCGCTGTTGTGATACTCCGCCCACGGCTGCGGCGTCGTCGGCACCACGCCCTGGTTGTTCGCGCCCAGCAGCGACAGCATGTATCGTACCAGCTCGCGCCACTCCTGCGGCGACGCCGCCATCTGGACCGCCCCCGTGCCGCGCACGCCGATGGCCTTCAGGCCCTTCGAGCCCATGACGCCGCCCAGCCCGCCGGCCGAGTGCGACCGGTCGCACATGATGACCGCCTGGTTCACCATGTTCTCGCCCGCCTGGCCGATGGCCGCCACGTGCGCGTCGTTGCCCATCAGCTCGCACACCTCGGCCGTGGTGCGGAAAATGCCGTTGCCCCACATCTTGTTCGCGTCGCGCAGTGTGACCTTGTCGTCCTCGATGCACAGCCACACCGGCTTGGCCGACTGGCCGGTCACGACCACGGCGTCCCAGCCGGCGAACTTTAGCTCGGGCGCCCAGTGCCCACCCATGTGGCCACTCGCCACCGGGTGCCCCTTGGTGCTCGGAAAGAGCGACGTGATCGTGCAGCGGCCGCCTGTCGGCGCGCCACTGCCGGTCAGCGGGCCACCGCCCAGCACGATCACGTTTTGCGGATCGTAGGCCTTGGTGCCCACCGGCACCTCGTCCCAGATGATCTTGTACGCCAGTCCCGAGCCGCCCATCCAGTCCTTATACTTCGGCAGCGTCTCCTCCGCCGTGATCTTGCCACTCGTCAGATCCACCCTCAAGATCTTGCCGGTCCATCCACCATACGTTGCCATTTCTATCTCCCTTTACGTTATGTCGCGATGAGCGGCTAGTGGCACTGCGCGCAGCTCGCCGCCACGTCGGCCGGCGTCGAGATGTAGGCCGGCACCACGAACCGGGCAGGCTCGTCCTTGGTCGTGTCGATCCACGCCACGTACTGCAGCGCGCCCACCGGGCACGCCTGCACGCACTCGGGGTTGCCATCGCACAGGTGGCACTTGGTCGCCTTTTGCAGCTCGGTGTCGAACGACGTCATGCCCCATGGACAGGCCCGCTGGCAGATCTTGCAGCCCACGCACTTGTCCTGGTCGATGACGCGGGCGTTCACCGGCGTCTTGACCTCGATCGCGCCGTTGGGACACGCCATCTGGCACGGTACGGGGTGCGGGCACTGCTTGCACGTGTCCTGCACGATCCGGTGGTCGCCAAAACGGCCCGGACCTTCGTAAATGCCGGCTGCCACGCCTTCAGGTCCAAAGTTAAAGTTGCGCCCCACCTTGATGCGCGCCATCGAGGGTTGGGCCTTGCCCTCGTTGAACTCGGTACACGCCAGCTCGCAGCGGCGGCAGCCCACGCAGCGCGTCGGGTCGGCAATCACCAGCCCGTCGGCGTTGGCCGCGTAAATCTGCCTCCCGTTTTGCAGCGCCGATACCAGGCTGGGCGCCAGGCTCACTCCCAGCACCGAGACTCCTCCGATGCCGGTGAGCTTGAGGAATTTCCGCCGCGACGTCGGCGTCCAGATCAGAGACAACAGCCCATTGTGCCTAGCAGGGTCGTTTACTGCCGGGGTGTTGTTGGTCACCGAAGTTTCGTTGTCCACGTGTTCAGCTTCTCCTCTCTTTATATCTTGCACAATAC
>DATHUZ010000081.1:0-2452 GCA_035461725.1 Anaerolineae bacterium | reverse complement strand
CGAGACCAACCAATAGATCAATGAAAAAGGAGGAAGTCAAAATGAGTGAAATCCTGGAGCAGATCTCGACAGCGATTATCGAAGGGAACCTGGACGAGATCGAAGAGCTGACGGAGGACGCGCTCGACGATGATCTGACGGCAGAAGAGATCCTGAACAAGGGACTCATGCCGGGCATGGATCACGTCGGCGTGGAGTTCCGTGCCGGCAACATGTTCGTGCCAGAAGTGCTGCGCTCGGCCAAGACGATGCAGATGTCGATGGACATTCTACGTCCGATCCTGGCGGAGGCAGGCGTCGAGACGGTCGGCAAGGTGCTGCTCGGCACCGTGAAGGGCGACCTGCACGACATCGGCAAGAACCTGGTGGCGATGATGTGCGAGGGCGCCGGGTTCGAGGTGAAGGACATCGGCAAGGACGTGGCGCCGGAAGCGTTCGTCGACGCGGTCAAAGAGTACGAGCCCCACATCGTCGGCATGTCGGCGCTGTTGACGACGACGATGCGCACCATGGAGAGCACCATACGCGTGCTCGAAGAGGCAGGGCTGCGCGACCGTGTCAAGATCATGATCGGCGGTGCGCCGGTGACTCAGGCATTCTGCGATCAAATTGGCGCCGACGGCTATGCGTCGAACGCAGCATCGGCTGCCGACCTGGCGAAAAAGCTCGTGGGAAAGTAACAGGAGGTTTTTTCTAAGATGAGGTCAAACTATCAAGTTAACTCGGGCGTGCAGTTTCGAGTGCTGTCCGACGATCAGCTCGAGGAGATGTTCCGGGCGGTGCTCCACCTGCTCGAGTACACCGGGCTGGACGTCTATCACGACGAGGCGCGCGAGATCCTGAAGCAAGCCGGCGCGTGGGTCGACGGCCTGCGCGTCCGCCTGCCGTCTTACATGGTCAAGGACGCGCTGTCGAGGGCGCCGCGCAGCTTTACCCTGTGGGCGCGGGATGGGAACCCCAAGCACAACATCCACATCGGACCCGGCAGGGCGCACTTTGGCCCTGGCCCCACCTGTCCAAACTTTATCGACGTCGAGACGCTGGAGCGCCGGCTCTACCTCAAGTCGGATGTTCCGCTAGTCGCAAAGGTGGTCGACGCACTGCCGAACATCGACTTTTGCGAATCGTTGGGCACGGTGAACGATGTGCACCACGAGCTGGGCGCGCTGTACGAGTTCGCGGGCATGTTCCCGAACACGAGCAAGCCGATCGTGGCGTGGTCGTACGACCGATTCGACTCGGCCGGCATCCACGAGATCGCGATTGCCGAGGCGGGCGGGCAGAAAGCGTTCGAGCACCGCCCGAATTATGTCCACTACTGCGAGCCACTGTCGCCGCTGACGAGCACGTTCGAAGCGGTCGACAAGCTGCTCTTTGCGGCGCGCCACCGCGTGCCGCTGATCTTTACGCCGTGCCCCATCGCGGGCGGCACCGCCCCAATCACGTCGGCGGGCATCATCATCCAGGGTGCTGCCGAGTCGTGGATGGGCCTGACGCTGGCACAGAACGTGCAGCCCGGGCTGCCCTTCTTTATGGGCGGCGTGTACGGCCCGATGGACATGAGCAGCATGATCCTCGCCTACGGCGCGCCCGAGCTGCCGCTCAACATGGCGGGCCTGACCGAGCTGGCGCACTATGCCGGGCTGCCGCTGTGGCAGACAGGCGGGTGCACCGACTCGAAGACGTTCGACGAGCAGGCGATCATCGAGGGCGCGATGTCGGTCTATTTCTCGGCGCTGACCGGGGGAGACCTGTGCCACGATGTGGGCTATACCGAAAGCGCCATGACCGGCTCTGTCTTTCAGCTCGCCGCCATGGACGAGGCGATCGGCTACGCCCGGCGCATCACGCGCGGCATCGAGGTGAACGAAGACACCCTCGCGGTGAAGGTGATCGACAATGTGAAGCCGAATGGGCACTACCTGCGCGAGATGCACACCCGGCGCCACTACAAGACAGAGTTCTGGTACCCGAACCTGTGCGACCGGCGCAACTATGAAGAGTGGGAGATGATGGGCAAGACGACGATGAAGGACCGCACCGTAGCGCGCGTGCGCGACATCCTGGCGAGCCACGAGCCGTCGCCCATCAAGCCTGAAACAGAGCAAACAATCGAGCGGGTCCTGGCAGAGCACGAGGACCGGGTACGAGAGGAGTAGGAGGCGACGATGAGCAGAGTATACGAGCGACTATCGACGGCGATCCTGGAGGGCGACGCCGAAAAGGCGCCCAAGCTGGTGGAAAAGGGGCTGGCGGAGGGGCTGGTGCCCAAGGACATCCTGGACAACGGCCTGGTGCCGGGGATGAACGAGGTGGGCGTGCGCTTTAGGGCGGGCGACATGTTCGTGCCCGAGGTGCTGATGTCAGCCGACGCGATGCAGGCGAGCCTGGTGGTGCTCCGTCCGCAACTGGTGGCGAGCGGCGCCAAGCTGATCGGCAAGATCGTGGTGGG
>DATHUZ010000080.1:0-5330 GCA_035461725.1 Anaerolineae bacterium | reverse complement strand
CAGGCCGAGGACGAGGCCTGCCACCTGAGGCTCACACGCCACTGCGCCAGGCGACCCAGGGGAGGAGCGGGCCAGGCCGTTCACTAACATTTGCAAACATTCCATCCCAACTTGTGCCCTGGTGAATTATTATGATACAATGATGGCGCAAGTGTCCGTGCTGATCCAAAGCGGCGGCGCTGTTGGATGTGACGACCGGCCGGGAAGGCGGCGATGCCCCGGCAGAAGAGTCGGTCCAGCGGCGCCGTTGTTGTTTGTCCACGTACTGTCCCCGCTGCGATGTACCCGATTCTTTTCTTTCTGTGGCCAGTGCATTCACACAAGGAGGGAAAGGTGAGTAAACATCGACACCTGGCAATGAGCCTATGTATTATGACGGTGGTGGCTGCCGTGTTGGCAGCCGGCTCGACGGCGCTGGGACAGGGGCCCGGATGGGCCGGGGGCGGTGGTGGCGCTGGGGGTGCCACCCCGACAACCGAACTGACGACCTTTGAGACACAGAACTTTGCCGGGTCGGGCATCTGCGCGGCCTGTCACAGTGGGCTGCGGGACGCCAATGGCAATGATGTGTCGATGGACACACACTGGCGCTCGACGATGATGGCCAACGCGTCGAAAGACCCATTGTGGCAAGCCAAGATCGAGTCGGAGGTGAATCGCAACCTGGCACTGTCGCAAGTGATCGAGGACAAGTGCAGCAAGTGCCACATGCCGATGGCGCGCACCCAGGCGGTGGCCAATGACATGGTCGTAGGGGTGCTGGGGACGGGCTTTTTGAGTCCTGACAATGCGCTCCACGCCGCAGCACGCGACGCGATCTCGTGCAGCCTGTGCCACCAGATTCAGGCCGAGGGGCTGGGCGAGCCGTCCAGCTTTACGGGCGGCTATGTGATCGATACCAGCAGCCGGGCCCCCGACCGGCTCACGTTTGGCAAGTTTCAGAATGTGGGCTTGAACCCGATGCGCATCAGCTCGGGCTTTACGCCGGTGTACGGGGCACAGACGATGGTTTCGGGGATGTGCGGCTCGTGCCACACACTGTATACGCCCATGATCGACGCCGCAGGCAACGTGGTGGGCGAGTTTCCAGAGCAGATGACCTATCCCGAATGGGAGCACAGTGATTATGGCCGCAGCATGGACCCTGGCCTGTCGTGCCAGGGGTGCCACATGCCCCTCGCGTCGGGCGCGGCCAAGCTCTCTAACCGGCCGGTACGCCTGCCGGCGCGCAGCCCCTTTCACCAACACCACCTGGTGGGCGGCAACACGTTTGTCGTCGGCCTGCTCGGCCAGTACCTGGGCGACCTGGGTGTGACCGCGACTGTCGCGCACCTGGATGCTACCGAGGCGCGCATCGTCAACCAGCTCACGACCCGGACCGGCGGCGTATCTGTGGCGAGCAGCGGGCTCGCGAACGACACATTGACGGTGGACCTGTTGGTCGAGAACCGGACGGGTCACAAGCTTCCCAGCGGTATCCCCTTGCGCCAGGTATGGATTCACCTGACGGTGACCGATGGCACAGGCCAGGTGCTGTTCGAGTCGGGCGCTCCGCTGGCCGACGGGCGGATCGAGGGCAACGACGCCGACACAGCGGGCGCTTTTGAGCCGCACTACGATCTGATCACGAGCGCCGATCAGGTGCAGATCTATGAGCCCGTGATGGCCGACACGGACGGAGCGCTGACGTGGACGTTCCTGCGTGCGGCCAGCTATCTGAAGGACAACCGCCTGCTGCCGCTGGGGTTCGACAAGGCGACGGCCCCGGCGGACATTGCGGTGTGGGGCGCGGCGGCGAACGACGCGAACTTCCTGGGGGGGTCGGACCTGGTGAGGTATGCTGTGGACGTGGCGGGGGCAGAGCTGCCGCTGACGGTGTCGGCGGAGCTGCTTTACCAGGCGGTGTCGCACCCCTTCCTGGCGGACCTGCGCCTCGACCAGGGAGAGCTGGTGCAGCGGTTTGTGGGGTACTATGACCAGGCGGACAAGAGTCCGGTGCTGATATCGAGCGTGGAGATCGTCGTGCAGTAGCGGCTTGACGTCGTGGAAGTGGAGTGAAACGCGGACAGCGAGATGGCATTGCGAGCGCCGTCGTTGGCGCTCGCTACTATTACCGGCGCTACGTGGTTGGGGGGCGGCTTTAACGCAGAGGTGCAGAGGCGCAGAGGTGCAGAGGGACGGATTAACAGAGTCGGTTCTTTTTGGTGATGAGTGGCGGGCGCCCCGTGGATCAACTCGGAATGACAGACGTGGCAACAGCCTGCTCGCGTACGGCGCCTCAACTTGCAGGGCGGTCCTTTCTGGCCTATACTGGGGCACATGACCCAAGTCGTGATTGTGGAGTCGCCGGCGAAGGCGAGAACGTTGACGGGCATCCTGGGGCGGGGGTACCGGGTGGTGGCCTCGCTGGGGCACGTGCGCGACCTGCCGGCGAAGGAGCTGGGGGTGGACGTGGAGCAGGGGTTTCGCCCCCGCTATGTGACGGCGCGCGGCAAGCAGAAGACGATCCAGAAGCTGCGCGAGGCGGCGCAGGGTGCGGAGACGGTGTACCTGGCGACGGACCCGGACCGGGAGGGGGAGGCGATCGCCTGGCACGTGGTGCAGGTGCTCAAGCTGCCGCGCGGGGTGCCGGTGCGGCGGGTGGCGTTTCACGCCATCACGCCGGGGGCGGTGCAGGAGGCGATGCGCGCGCCGGGACAGATCGACGAGCGGCTGGTGGAGGCGCAGCAGACGCGGCGGATCCTGGACCGGCTGGTGGGCTACCAGGTGAGCCCGCTGCTGTGGCGGAGGGTGCGAGGGGGAAGGCCGCCGCGGAAGGGGCGGAGCGGGGGGCTGTCGGCAGGACGGGTACAGACGGCGGCGCTGCGGCTGGTGGTGGACCGCGAGCGCGAGATCGAGCGGTTCGTGCCGGAGGAGTATTGGACGCTGCACGCGCGGCTGGCCCAGCAAATCGAAGGGGCGGTACCCTTTCTGGCCGAGTTGTGGCGGATCGCGGGGAAGAAGCCAGAGCTCAAGACGGAGGCGGACGTGCAGCGGATCGTCGACGAGCTGACACCGCCCGAGGGGCCGGAAGCCTTGTGGTGGGTGGAGAGCAGCGAGACGGCGCGCAAGCACCGCCGGCCCGATCCGCCGTTCACGACGAGCACGATGCAGCAGGCGGCGGCGCGGTCGCTGCACTACCCGCCGGGGCTGACGATGCGGCTGGCGCAGCAGTTGTACGAGGGCATCAAGCTGGGCGAGGAAGGGACGGTGGGACTCATCACCTACATGCGCACCGACTCGACGGCGGTGGCGCCCGAGGCCCAGGCGGCGGCGCGCGAGGTGATCGAGCGCTTCTGGGGGGCCGAATTCCTGCCGGCCAGGCCGCCGGTGTACCAGACGCACGTGAAGGGGGCGCAGGAAGCACACGAGGCGATCCGGCCGACGGACCCGCATCGCACGCCGAAGGCAATGCGGGAGTTCCTGGACGAGAAACAGGCGGCGCTGTACGAGCTGATCTGGCGGCGCTTTATCGCCAGCCAGATGGCGGACGCGCTGTACGACGTGACGACGGTGCTGATCCCGACGGCGAGGGGCGAGCGGAGCAACCGGCTGCCCTACCTGTTCCGGGCGGTGGGGCGGGTGCTGGTGTTTGCCGGGTTTCTGAAGGTGTACGAGGAGGGGCGCGACCCGGGCGAAGAGGGCGCCCCGGGTGGCCCCGGGGAAGCGGAAGGGGCGCTGCCGGCGCTGCGGGCGGGGGAGGGGCTCGACCTGCTGGAGCTGATCCCGAAGCAGCATTGGACCGAGCCGCCGTCACGCTTCACCGAGGCGTCGCTGATCAAGGAGCTGGAGCGGCGCGGGATCGGCCGGCCATCGACCTTTGCGAGCATGGTGGAGCTGATCCAGGAGCGGGGGTACGTGGTGAAAGAGCAGCGGTTCCTGAAGCCGGCGCCGCTGGGGTTCGCGGTGTGCGACCTGCTGGTGGACTTTTTTCCCGAGCTGTTCGATTATGGGTTCACGGCGCAGATGGAGAGGACGCTGGACGAGATCGCGGCCGGGCGGGCACAGCGACTGGCGACACTGGAAGCGTTCTGGACGGGGCTGGAGCCGGCGCTGGAAAAGGCGGGGGCCGAAATGCCGAGGGTCACGGTGGAGGCGGCGGCGCCGGGGGAGGGAAGCGGGGCGGCGAAAGGGAAAGGGAAGCAGGGCGGCGGGGCGGGGGGATCGGGACGGACGCGCGGGAGAAAAGGGGGCGCCGCCGTGGAGCCGACGGGCAGAACATGCCCGGAGTGCGGCGGGGAGCTGGTCAAGAGGACGGGCAAGTATGGGCCGTTCGTGGGGTGTGGGAACTTTCCCAAGTGCAGGTACATCGAAAGAAACAGGCCCCCCGGTTAGCCTTCTTTCCGGGTAAGGTGGTTGCACGGACAGAAACGCCCCGAGAGGGGGGGTGAGCATTGGTAGGGACAGGGGCCGGGAATGTTTTTTTTGGAAACGGCCACCGGACATCGGGCGGGGCAGGTACTCTTTGACCCTACTATGGTTGCGGGGGTGGGGTGGGGGGTCGGGAAGAGCGTCACGGATGTAGGAAAACCACGGCGCCGGGATGGACGTTCAGCCGGTTTGAGCCATGGGAAGGCAAGACACTGGACGAGCACGTGCAGAGTATGCAAGAGATGTTCGCGGCAGAGCCGGAAGCAGGTTAGCCGGCAACGTTTGTACCGCAATCCTCCGGATTGCGCAATCCGGAGGATTGCGGCACATTTTTACTTGATCAGCAGCCCCGTCACCCACAGCAGGAGCATGCCGGCGACGACGCCAGAAAAGACGGTGAGCGGCAGCGGCTCTTTGGCCGTGTCGCGGCCAATCATGCGCGCGATCTCGTAGGCGACCTCAAAGATGGCGCCGGCGCCGATGCCGAAAAAGAGGACGGCCAGGGTGGGTGACGGAATGAATCCACCCAGCCAGGCGCCGACGATGGCGGGCGCACCGCCGACCAGGCCGAGGAGCGCCAGGGTACGGAGCGGCGGCCGATCGCGCAGGATGGGGGCGATGATGCCCAGCCCCTCGGTGATGTTCTGGACGATAAAGCCCACGACCAGGAAGGCGCCGAGGGCGACCTCGCCGACGTTGTAGGCGGCGCCGATGGCCAGGCCCTCACCCAGGTTGTGCAGGCCAATGCCGACGGCGATCATGGCGGCGAGGGAGAGGCGGTGCGTCGCGTCGGTGCGGGCGGTGGCTGCCTGGCGACGGCCCAGGGCGGCGAGCAGCAGGAAGGTGGCCACGGCACCGATGCCGGCCAGACCGATCCCCTGGAAGGCGCCGGGAACCCTGGCCGCCTGCTCGAGCGCCTC
>DATHUZ010000079.1:0-10784 GCA_035461725.1 Anaerolineae bacterium | reverse complement strand
ACAAACCCCCACTCTTGTCAGCACTGAAAAACCCCACGGACTTTTGACGCAGAGTGTCTTCTTGCTATTTCTCTGCGCCTCTGCGCCTCTGCGTCTCTGCGTTGAAAATGAGCACTTGTTCAGCAATCTCCTATGGCTGCTGCCCCCGGTCAACCGGACGACAAAAAAGGGTAGCAAGTGACAATCCGTCACTTGCTACCCTTTCCTTCTTTCTTGCTGCTGGCTACCGGTCCGGCGCCCCTGCCTCTTCGTCCATCGCTTCCGGCGGCAGCGGCCCCGCCGCGGGCGCCCCGGCCCGGTCACACACCTGCCTGCCAAACCGGGTGTGGATCACGGCGCCCACCCCCACGCTCGTCAGCAGCATCACAAACGGCCACCCGCAGCACACCGGCCGCGCCACCGTCAGCAGGGCCGCCAGCGGCACCGTCACCAACAGCCCCACCAGCACCGCGCCCACCGGCTGCATCGGCCCGGCGCGCAGCAGGCGCCCCACCCAGCGG
This sequence comes from Anaerolineae bacterium, assembly GCA_035461725.1. Taxonomy (GTDB): domain Bacteria; phylum Chloroflexota; class Anaerolineae; order JAAYZQ01; family JAAYZQ01; genus JAFGIA01. The sequence continues at coordinate 10,284 of DATHUZ010000079.1, read as the reverse complement.
CCCACCACCTCTGCCAGCGCTACCCAGCCAAAACCCATCGCCGCCATCAGCACCAGCGGCACCGGCAGCAAGATCAGGCCCGACAGCAGCATCATCAACAGCCCGATCGGGATCAGGATCACCGTGCTGATCAGCGCCGCCGCGATCATCACAATCACCACCATCAGCACCACGGCCAGCACTTCGAGGCCGGCAGCGATCATGAACGTCAGCAGCCCCAGCCCCAGGCTCTGCCACGGCATCAGCCGGATGCAGTCCGCCGTCCGCCGCACCGGCCGCGGCCACACGAACGCCATCAACAGCCCCAGTCCGATCAGCAGCAGGCTCATCATCCCTGCCCCCACCAGCCGCCCCAGCAGCTCCAGGAACCCGCCGCCATCCCTCGCCGCCCCCTGCGGCCTCACCGGCACCTCGGGCATGGCCGGCATCGTGGGCATGGCCGGCATGGGCGGCATCGTGGGCATCGCCGGCATCTCTTGCAGGAACGGGAGATCGGGCAGCTCCACATCGGTCATCTCCTGGCCGCCCACGCGCGCGCCCGGATGCCGCTCCAGGCTGCCCGACATGATCGTCAGGTCCCCCTGCACAAAGGCGCTCTCCAGCAGCTCCACGTCGCCGAACAGCGACGACAGGTGCCCCGCCACGCGGCCCGCGATCTCTTGCGAGCCGCCGGCCACAAACACGTCACCCTGCACCTGCCCACGCTCTGCGATCGTCAGCTCGCCGTCGATCAACGCCAGGTTGCCCTGCACCAGCCCATCCAGGTCGATGTCGCCGTCGACGACAAATACGTCACCGCTCACCACCGCATCGGCCGGGATCGTCAGGTCCCCGTTAAACACCCCCAGGTCCCCGCGAAACGTCTCGCCCGCCTCCAGCGTCACGTCCTCGTCCACAAAGATCTCGCCGCTGTCCGTCTGCAGGCCCGGCCCACCCGCCTGGAGCGCAGGGCCGCCCGCCATCGCCGTCGCCGGCCAGAGCAGCAGCAGCGACAAGCAGACGATCCACAATCCCTTTCCCTTCACAGCCTTTCCTCCTTGTTACCCACGGCGCACCCGTCGCGTCCGCGTTCTCCTCGACGCCCAACCCTTCGTCGCCCATCGCGCATCGTCAATCGTCAACCGTCAATCGTCACGCGTACCCGTTGTGACTACGTGATCCGCCCGGCCGTCGTGCCACCAACCAGATCCAGAGCCCGGCGAGCAGCACCAGTCCCAGCGCCAACGCCAGCGCCAGCGGTGGACCGTACTGCAGCAGCAGGTCGCCGAGAAAGAGCGTCGCCCCCTTGCCCAGCAGCCCGGCGCCCGAGGCCAGCTTGGACGCCACCTCGGTGCCCTGCTGCACCGCCGGCAGCGGCCCCAGCCACTGCCACGCCAGGACGGCACCGATCAAGATCGCCACCGCCACCACCGTCAGCGTCGCCAGCGACAGCGAGCTGGTCAACACCGCCACGCTGCCAAACACCTGGCGCCGCTTCCTGGCGCGCTCGCCAAGCCGGCGCTCCACCCGCACGGCAAAGCCGAGCGGCGGGCCGATCATCGCCGACCTGGACAGCATCACCGAGATCGCCTGCATCGCCTCCCACTCGGCCTGGCACGTTCCACACGTGGCCAGGTGTGCGTCCAGCGCTCGCCGCTCGCCCGCGTCGAGCTGGCCGTCGAGTGCCAGCGACATCCGCAGCGCCATCTCTGCGCTCTGGTCACATTGTCTCTTCACTTCCATGTTCTTCTCCCCACCCGGCTTCACCGATCCCATATTGCTGCGACCGTTCTCCCACCGGGTCCCCGGCTTCTCATGCCGCCTGCAGGCTCTCCGCCATCATCTGCCGCGCCCGGTGCAGCCTCGACTTGATCGCGCTCTCGGTCGTATCCATCGTCTCGGCAATCTCCCGGTACGACAGGTCGTACCAATAGCGGAGCACCACGGCCGCCCGGTAATCGGGCGGGAGCGCGTCGAGCACCCGGCGCACACGCTCCCTCTGTTCTTTTTTACTCACCACCTGGTCAGGCTGGGGCGCGTCGCTCGCCAGCCACACCGGTGGTGAAGGGCCATCCAGAGAAAGCTGCGGCGCCCGCTGCCTGCGGCGCAGGCGATCGATGCAGTGATGCGAGGCGATCGAGAGCACCCAGTTCACGAACTTGCGCCCCGGCTGGTACGTCGCCAGCTTGGCGTACGCTCGCAAAAAGGTCTCCTGGGCCGCGTCCTCCGCCTCGGCCGGGTCCCCCAGCATTCGGTACGTCAGGTTATAAACCGGGCGCTCGTACGCCCGCACCAACTGGCCAAAGGCCTTCCTGTCCCCTTGAAGAGCCTGTTCGATCCAGGCTCGCTCCTGGTCCATCCTCGTCCTCCATGCACTCCCTATACGGACATCCGCGTCAAAGGTTGCCAGATTCCGGCGAGCAGTTTCCGTCGACCATGTGCCCGTTTGCACATTCTAGCACCCACTCCCGCCCCCGTCAACGCCTGCCGCCTGACAACCGCCTGACACTCCCAATCCCCCGCCCTGGCATCAGTGGCCCCGCCCACAGACACCACTTCCCTCTCCGGCTATCATATACCGGTGCTCGGCCCCCCATCCTGAACATCCCGCCCCCTGGCCGGGTTAGAAAAGTAGCAGCTCTGTTCACGTGCAGGTTCGCCTGCCGGCTCGTTCAAGAAAGGTGAGACGTTCACAATGACAATCAACACCCGCTCCTGGCTCTCGCGCGCCATCCTCATCCTCGCGATCCTGGCCCTTGCCGGCTGCTCCTTGCCCGCCGTCGCCACGCCCACACCGGCGCCGGCGGCACAACTGCCCGCCGCCACGGCAACCACCGAGCCCACCACACCGCCGCCCACCGCCACGGCCGCGCCCACCGATCCGCCCGCCACCGCCGTCCCCGACCCCGACCCAACCGCCACAGCCACCACCCCGCCGCCCACCTCACCACCTACCGCCGCCGTCTCGCCCTTCGACCTGATCTCACTCGACCAGCTCTTTGTCTACCTCGAGGACCTCACCGCCATCCAGCCCTACTCTGGCTGGCGCAACTCGGGCACCGAAGGCGAGGCCGAGGCGCTCGAATACGTCGCCGCGGCCCTCGGCGACATGCCTTTCCTCGCCGGCCTCGGCCTCGAGCTCGAGCGCCAGGAATTCCACGTCTTTCTCGCCACCGAGCTGTGGGACACTTCACTCACCCTGACCGTGGCCGGCCGGGAAGTCGAGGTGCCGGCCGATGGCCTGCGCGGGCCGCGCGATGATATCGCCCCCGCGCTCCGCTTCGACTCGGACGGCGTGCTCAACGACGCCGACCGGGACCCCGTGTCCGCCACCGGCGCCGCCATCGTCATCCGCTCCGAGTCCGACCTGAACGCCATCACCCCGGCCGACGTGCGCGGCAAGATCATCCTGCTCGACTATGCCCTCGTCGACCGCTCCATCTATGACACGGGCACCACCGTGCGCCGCGCCTCCGAGATCGCCGCCCGCGAGCCGGCCGGCATCGTCCTCATCACCGAGTTTTCAAACATCATGGGCGAGAGCCACGGCGCCTTTGTCGGCGACGGCAGCGCGTTCCACTGGGTCAGCGTCGCGCCCAACCCGCCCGTGCTCTATGCGCGCCTGGAAGACCTGGCCCCGGCCGGGATCACCACCTGGGATGACCTGGCGGACGTCGAATCGGCCAGCCTGACGTGGGACGCCGACGTCTTTAGCCCGGGCACCTCGCGCAACCTGATCGCGCGCATCCCCGGTGCCGACTCGAGCCGGGCCATGATCCTCGGCGCCCACATCGACAGCCCCAACGCCCCCGGCGCCATGGACGACGGCAGCGGCTCGGCCGTGCTGCTCGAAGTCGCGCGCGTCCTCGACGCGTCGGCCACCCGGCCCCCCGTCGACCTCTACCTCGCCTGGTTCGGCAGCGAAGAGCTCGGCCTCTATGGCGCGTCCCACTTTGTCTCCACGCACCAGGAGCTGCTCGACCGGACCATCGCCATGCTCCAGATCGACTGCCTCACCCGCCCGCTCGACGGCGTCAGGGGCGACCTGGCCCTGGTTGCCTGGCCCGTGCCCACCTTCAACCCCATACAGGAGGTGTGGCTCGACTACCTGGCCGGCGCCGCCGCCCGGCAGGGCGTAGAAACCCGCCCCGAAGAGCGCGCCGAGCTCTACTCCGACAACGCCAGCTTTATCGGCTACGACGTGCCCAACCTCGACCTGATCTACGAGCCCTTCGTCGGTAGGGACATCAGCGTCCACTATGCCGGCCACATCCACGACCCATACGATACCGTCGAGCTGGCCCGCGAGGTAGGCGACGTGCTCGAAGAGATGGCCCACGTCGCCCTCACCGCCGCCCTCCACACCCCCCGCGACAACGACTCGCTGCGCACGTCGCCCACCCCGGAGCACCGCGCCGTGGTCGTCGCCAGCCATTCCGAGTTGGTGCACATGACCCCCGCCACCTGGCGCGACCTGGGCATGGGCCTCGCCGCCGCCGGCTACGACGTCGACCTGGTGCCCTACGGCCAGGCGGTCACCGCCGCCGACCTGGAGGGCGCCGCGCTCGTCATCGCCCTGCCCGTGATCGACTATCCCAGCCCCGACGGTGACTTGACCCCCTACGACGAAGCCTGGACCGAGGCCGAGGTGGCCGTGCTGGAAGAGTACGTGGCCGCCGGCGGCTTTCTCATCCTCAGCAACAGCGCCCACCGCCTCAAATACGGCACCGCTCCCCTCGACCTGAACGAGGACTGGATCGACGTCAACGCCCTCGCCGAGGCCTTTGGCATCGTCTATGGCAAGCAGACCCTGGCCGGAGGCACTGCGCTCATCGACAGCGATCACCCCCTCGTGGGCGGTGTGCGCGAGATGGTCATGAGCGAAGGCAACGCCCACTCCTTCACCCTGCCCGAAGGCGAGAACGTCGAGATCCTCGCCGTCGCGCGAGACAGGCCCGCGGCAGCTCTCCTCTCCCACGGCTCCGGCCACGTCCTCGTCCTCGCCGACGCCGCCACCCTCGCCACCGGCTTCAGTGCGCAGTTCGGCCACACCTTCTGGCGCGACCTGGGGACATACGTGGCCGGCAACCAGTAACCCTCTCGAAAACAACCGCGGCAACCCCGGGACGCGTAACACAACCCTCCGGGTTGTGCGTGGCCTGCTCCTCGACGCAGAGCACCGCGACCGGTGGGAGGCTTGCTCGCCGCGCCTGGCCAGAGCCACCGACCCACTATGATCTTTCTCACGTTTGTGTAACCCCACGCCTGCCCCACACACAATTTGACTTCTCTGGCGCCGTGTTGTATAATTTTTCCCGGTCCTGACGCACGAGCAGCGCCGCTCCCGACCGAAGCGAGTCTGCGGGCTGCCGGCGCAGGCGTGGCGCAGACCCCTTCGAGCTTTCCATCCATCCAATCCATACGAGCAAGGAGGTTCAGCCCATGGCTGTGGTTACAAACCTGTTCCGGGCCGTCACCTACCGGGGACGCGAGGGACAGATCGCCTGGATGCTCCACCGTGTGACGGGCATCGGCGTGTTCGCCTTCCTGGCCCTGCACATCGTCGACATCTTTCTCATGGCCTTCGGCCCCGACGTGTTCGAAACCCTGCTCTTTATCTACCACCAATTCCTCTTCAAGATCATGATCATCTTTGGCCTCTACCTCGGCCTGCTCTACCACGCCCTCAACGGCATCCGCGTCGTCCTCATCGACTTCTGGCCCCGCCTCGGCCCCCAGCAGGCCAGGCTCTGGTGGATCCAGATGGCCATCTTTACCCTGCTCTATGTGCCGTCGGCGTTCATCATGCTGCGCGAGATGTTTTCGGCGTAAAGGAAGGAGAACACCATGCAAGCTGCCCCGGCGCGACCGCGCCCCGCGAGCAACTTTGAGCTGTATAGCTGGTTCTTTATGCGCATCTCGGCCGTCGTCCTCTTTGTCCTGGCCACCTTCCACCTCTTTTACATGCACGTCATCCTCGGCGTCGACGCCATCACCTTCCAGGTTATTGCCGATCGCTGGCAGTCCCCCTTCTGGCGCCTCTACGACCTCTTTCTCCTTGTCTTTGGCTGGATCCACGGCGCCAACGGCATGCGCATCATCATCGACGATTATATCCGCGCCGACGGCTGGCGCGTCCTGGTCAAGAGCGTCCTCTATGTGTTTGCCTTTGTGATCATCGTCCTGGGCGCCTACGTGCTCTTTACGTTCTAGCCGGCGAGGAGGATCCATGTACCATTCGTATGACGCCGTCATCGTCGGAGCAGGGGGCGCCGGCCTGCGCGCCGCGCTCGAGCTGGGCACGGTGGGCAGCGTCGCCGTCCTGAGCAAGCTCTACCCCACGCGCTCGCACACCGGCACCGCCCAGGGTGGAATCGGCGCGGCCCTCGGTAACCTGGAAGAGGATCACTGGCTGTGGCACATGTACGACACCGTCAAGGGCGGTGACTATCTCGTCGACCAGGGCGCGGCCGAGGTCATGGCCCGCGAGGCGATCGAGGCCATCTACGAGCTGGAGCACTGGGGCCTGCCCTTCGACCGCACGCCCGACGGCCAGATCGCGCAGCGCCCCTTTGGCGGCCACACCCACCATTTTGGTCAGGGCCCTGTCCGCCGCTCCTGCTACGCCGCCGACCGCACCGGCCACATGATCCTGCAGACCCTCTACCAGCAGTGCGTGCGCCACAACGTCCGCTTTTTCGACGAGTTCCACGTCCTCGACCTGCTCGTCCACCAGGGCGTCGCCTGCGGCGTGGTCGCCTACGAGATCGCCACCGGCGAAATCCACACCTTCCGTGCCAAGACCATCCTCTTTGCCACCGGCGGCTTGGGCCGGATGTTCCGCATCACGTCGAACGCCTACGCCCTCACCGGCGACGGCCCCGCCATCGCCCTGCGCCGCGGTGTGCCGATGGAGGACATGGAGTTCTTCCAGTTCCACCCCACCGGCATCCGCAACATGGGCATCCTGATCACAGAGGCGGTGCGAGGTGAGGGCGGCATCCTGCTCAACGACGCGGGCGAGCGCTTTATGGAGAGCTATTCACCCACCCTGCGCGACCTGGCGCCGCGCGACATCATCTCGCGTGCCATCTACCTCGAGGTCGCCGCAGGCCGTGGGATCGAGGGCAAGGATTACGTCTATCTCGATGCCAGCCACCTGGGCCGCGAGGTCGTCGAGAGCAAGCTGCCTGACATTGCCGATTTTACCCGCACCTACCTCGGCATCGACCCCGCCGTCGAGCCCATGCCCGTCCAGCCCACCGCCCACTATGCCATGGGCGGCATCCCCACCGACGTCGACGGGCGCGTGGTGATCGACGAGCGGAACACGCCCATGCCCGGCTTTTACTCGGCGGGCGAGTGTGCCTGCGTCTCGGTGCACGGCGCCAACCGCCTCGGCACCAACTCGCTCGTCGACCTGGTCGTCTTTGGCCGCCGCGCCGGGCGCGACATGGCGCGTTACATCGGCGAGAACGATTTCGTCGAGCTGCCTGAGGATCCCACCTGTGAGGCGTGCGACGAAGTAGAGCGTCTCCTCACCAACAAGGGCGGCGAGCGCATCGCCGGCGTGCGCAGCGACCTGCGCGACCTGATGATGCTTCGCGTCGGCGTGTTTCGGACCGAGGAAGGGATGCAGCAGGCGCTCGACGGGGTACGCGAGCTGCGCGAGCGCTACCACCGCGCCACCATCGACGACCACGGCCGCCTCTACAACACCGACCTGCTCGAGGCGATCGAGCTTGGCTACCTGCTCGATCTCGCCGAGGTGACGGCCGCCAGCGCCCTCGTGCGCAAGGAGAGCCGCGGCGCCCACTCGCGCGAGGACTATACGGAGCGCGACGACGAAAACTGGCTCAAGCACACCCTCGCCTACCAGGCTGGTGGTGAGGTGGTGCTCCGCTACAAGCCTGTCGACATTACCCGTTTCGAGCCCAAGCCGAGGACGTATTAAGCAGCAACAACTAGATGGAGTAAATGATGCAAGCGACGATCAAGATTCTGCGGTTCAATCCCGAGACGGACGAAAAGCAGCACTGGGAAGAGTACAAACTCAAAGTCGAGCCGGCCGACCGGCTGCTCGACGCACTGCACGCCATCAAATACTACCAGGATGGCACGCTCGCCTTCCGGCGGTCGTGCGCCCACGGCATCTGCGGCTCTGATGCGATGACCGTCAACAACGTCAACCGCCTCGCCTGCAAGCTCCTCATGCGCGACCTGGGCGACACGGTCACGGTGGAACCGCTGCGTGGGTTCACGGTGCTCAAAGACCTCATCGTCGACATGGAGCTCTTTTTTGAAAAGTATCGCTCTGTCAAGCCCTGGTTCATCAACTACGACCCCGCCCCCCCTGTCGAGCGTTACCAGAGCCCCGAGGAGCGTATGCGCTACGACGACACCACCAAGTGCATCCTGTGCGCCGCGTGCACCAGTGCCTGCCCCATCTACTGGGGCAACCCCGACTATGTTGGCCCCGCCGCCATCGTGCAGGCCCACCGCTTTATCTTTGACAGCCGCGACCAGGGCGCCAACGAGCGCCTCGAGGTGCTCAACGACCGCGATGGCGTGTGGCGCTGCCGCACCATCTTTAACTGCACCAACGCCTGCCCCCGCGACATCGACGTCACCCGCGCCATCGGCGAGGTGAAAAAGCTGCTCCTCTTCAACCGCATGGTCTAGTTGGTAGATTGGTAGATTGGTAGATTGGTCTGCCCAATCTACCAATCTACCAATCCCCAATCCGCCTTATTCCTCGAGCGCCGTCCGCTCCAGCCCAAACCAGCGCGAGATCCGATCGCGGTTCCTTGCCACCAGCCGGTAGACCGGCTCGGCCAACAGGCTGAAGGGTGGAAACGCCGCCACTCTGCCCAGCACACCCCACGCGCCCGGCAGGCGCTTCATCGCCTCGAACACGGCACGCGCCCCCCGGTAGCGCCTGCCGTCCGCTTCCACCAGGTAGACCGACCCGCTCGCCATCTAGTGCGTCAGGCCTTCCGAAAGCGCGTCCAGGTCGGCCGTCTGGAACGGCACCCAGCGCAGGCGCTCTTGCGTGTCCAGGCGCTCCCCCTGCTCCTTCAGAGCGCTGCACACCGAGCAGCGGCCGTCAAACACCACCGTCGCCCGCTCTATCACAGGCAGCCCTCGATCTGCCCCGCCAAGAAGCGTGCCACGTCGTCCACGTCGAACGGCCAGGCGTACGTGAACTCGACGCCATGATGGCGCCTGCGCGCCGCTTCCACTTCCGCCGGGATCTCGATCTCGGCGTGCTCGCCGCCGCGCGTCATCATCGGCGTCACCACCACCACCCGCTCTGCCTGGCCCGCTGCCCGATCCAATGCCTCGTCCAGCCGCGGCGCGCAGAACTCGTTAAAGCCAACGATCACCTCGCATTCCGTGGCGCGTGCCAGCGCCTGTCCCAGTGTGTGCGAGGCCGCCCAGAACGGATCATTCTCTGCCGAGCGCGGCCGGGCCCTCATCGCGGCATCGAGCGCGTCGTAGCGCCGCCGCAGCGCCTCCCGCTCTGCGCCGGCGACTCTTTCCAGGCTTGCGTGTAGCCCCATCAACTGAGCCACCTCCTGCGGTGATACGTCCGTCGGCGGCGCTCCATGCATCGCCAGCACTATCGTCGTCATTTCTCCTCCAAACAAAAACGGGGCGGAAGCCCGGTTCCACCCCGCTCTGTTGTTTCAAGGCGTGAGGCTATGCGCTGCGCTGCGCGAGCTGCCGGTCCATCATCAACAACGCGTGCCCCTTGTCCCCCGCGAGCTTGAGCATCTCGACGGCCTGGCCGACGTTGGCCTCTTCCTCCACCTGCTCGTCGATGAACCACTGCAGCATGCTCAGGCTGGCATAGTCGTTCTCCTCCGTCGACAGGCGATACAGGTCGTGAATGCGGCGCGTGATGTGCTGCTCGTGCTCCAGGGCTTTCTGGAATGCGTCCAGGGCCCCGCCAAAGTCGACCGGCGGTGCGTTGAGCGCCTTGAGCTGGACCCTGCCGCCACGCTCGCTGATGTGCGCAAAGAACTTCATCGCGTGCTCGACCTCTTCCTGGCTCTGCGCGCGCATCCAATGCGCCATCCCGGGCAGGTTCTCTGCCTCAAAGTAGGCGGCCATCGACAGGTAGATGTACGCGGACTCTAACTCTTCGCGGATCTGCTCGTTGAACGCGGTCTCGATCTTGGTGCTGATTTGCATCGTGTTTCTCCTTTACAAGTTGACTTGCTCTGTCTGCCGCGTCGAGGCGGCTCGAGGATCTTGCCGGGCGCGCCGTCGCGCCGCGTTTTTGTTCTAATACTGTTAATG
>DATHUZ010000078.1:0-3341 GCA_035461725.1 Anaerolineae bacterium | reverse complement strand
CATCACGCACCACGCGTCACGTTACGTACTGAAAGTTGCCCGGTAGAGGTTCACTGCACCGGCAGCCTGGCCCGATGACATGAGCCAGAAGATGACGGACACTGCGGGCACGGATATTTTAGGGTCGTCTCTGACACTCTGCAACTTTCTCACCACGTCCTGAGTGGCGCCCATTATACTCGACATCGAAGACGTGGGCAACTGGCTTTACATCTGGTGCCATCTGGGGTACAATGAGCCGGGCGACGTTTCATCACAGCACGAGGGAGCAACTGGATGGCAGCAGAACGTTACTACCCGACGATTCCCGAACTTCCAGAGAACGACCGGCCGCGCGAGCGCCTGCTCGAGTATGGCGTGAACGCGGTGTCGAACGCAGAGCTGCTGGCGATTATCCTGCGCGTCGGAACGCGTGACGAGAACGCGGTCGTCGTGGCACAGAACCTGCTGAGAAGGTATGGCACGCTGGCGGCGATCGCACAGGCGAGCACAGAAGAGCTGGCAGAGGCGCGAGGCGTGGGGCCGGCCAAGGTCGCCCAGCTCAAGGCGGCACTCGAGCTGGGTCGGCGCATGCTGGCCGAGACGCCCGACATGAAGCCCCAGATCCGGTCGCCGGCGGATGCCGCGAACTTGGTGATGTCCGAGATGTGCTGGCTGGACAAGGAGCACCTGCGCACGATTCTACTCGACACCAAGAACCGCGTGGTCGCCAAGCCGACGGTGTACCAGGGCTCGCTGAACACGAGCCTGATCCGGGTCGGCGAGCTGTTTCGAGAGGCGATCCGGGCCAACTGCGCCGCGATGATCGTCGTCCATAACCACCCCAGCGGCGATCCGACGCCGAGCCCCGAGGACGTGGCGGTGACGCGCCAGATCGCCGAGGCGGGCAAGCTGCTCGACGTGGAGGTGCTCGACCACCTGATCATCGGCCAGCAGCGGTTTGTCAGCCTCAAAGAGCGAGGGCTTGGCTTTGGGTAACGGCGGGGGCCTCTTCCACAGCGGCGGCACGCCGCGCGACCTGGCGATAGCCAGTGCGCTCGGGCTGGTGGTGGTGGCGGGTGCTTACCTGGCCGGCTGGCGCGACGCGGCGGTGTTTGGCCTGGCGGTGATCCTGATCCTCGACCTGCTGGTCGTGCTACGCGGGCGATTGGGCACCCTGGTGAAGGAGGAAGAGGGCATGACAGAAGAGCGGCCTGATATCACCTACGAACAGGCGCTGGCAGCGTTTGAGGCGGGTGAAAAGCTCTACCTCGGTGGGCGCACCTTTCTGGTGCGCCAGGCGCTGCGTGACGGCGAGCAGGGCCTGGTGCTGTGGGTCACCGACGAGCGCACCCACGGCGATCACGGACTGCTGCTGTATGCCGACGGCCGTGTCAAAGTGAGATAACTCGGTCGAGTGCAAGAGGAGGCCCGAGCTTGCTCGGGGAGGGTGTGCTCGGGGAGCGGCACCCCGAGCAAGCTCGGGCCTCCGTTGCGGCGTGGCGTGCAGGAGGAGGACCGAGCTTGCTCGGAAAGCGTCGAGCCGGGGCAAGGCACCCCCTGAGCAAGCTCAGGCCTCCGTAGCGGGCAGGGATCAGACGTAGCTGTGGTAGACCGGCTCGTACATCTGCTCCTTGACGTAAGCCAGGATGTCGTCGGGCCGGGGCAGGGTGTTGAGCCCACGCTCGTAGGCGACCTCGGCCGTCTTGGCGGCAATCTGCGCCGACACCTCGCGAATGTTGGCCAGCGACGGGTAGATTCGCCCCTGGGCCAGATCCTCTTCTGATACCAGGTCGGCCAGCACGCGCGCCGAGGCGAAGAACATCTCGTCGGGCACGCGTGTGGCGCCCGAGACGACGATGCCCAGGCCGACGCCGGGAAAGACGTAGGCGTTGTTGCCCTGGCCGGGCACGTAGGTTTTGCCGCCGAGGGTGACCGGCGGGAAGGGGCTGCCGCTGGCAAAGACGGCGCGCCCGTGTGTGCCTCCGTAGGCCTGCTCGGCCGTGCACTCGGCCTTGGACGTCGGGTTGGACAGCGCAAAGATGATCGGCCGGTCGTTGAGTTGGGCCATCCGCTCCAACACCGATTGGCTGAAGGTGCCCGCCTGGCCTGACACGCCGATGAGGGCCGTGGGCTTGATCGCCTCCACGGCGCCCAAAAAGTCGGCCACAGGCGCGTGGTCGTGGGCGTAGGGCACCTTGTGCGGGGCGATCTTGTCGCGGCCGCTGACCAACAGCCCGCTGGAATCAAAGAGCCAGAGCTGGCCGCGCGCCTCTTCTTCCGTCAAGCCTTCGGCCACCATGGCCGACACGATCAGGTCGGCAATGCCCACCGCCGCCTCGCCGGCACCCATGAAGAGGATGCGCTGCTCGGGCAGCTTGCCGCCGGTGATGCGCAGGGCGGAGTAGATGCCGGCGAGCGCCACACCGCCGGTGCCCTGGATGTCGTCGTTGAAGGTGCACAACCGGTCGCGGTACTTGGCCAGCAGCCGGAAGGCGTTGATGTTGGCAAAGTCCTCGAACTGGACCAGGACGTTGGGGAATACCTCCTGGGTGGCGACCATGAATTCTTCCACCAGGTCGTCATACGCCTGGCCGCGCAGCCGCTTCTGGCGGAGGCCGATGTAGAGTGGATTGTCCAGCAGGTTCTGGTTGTCGGTGCCCACGTCGAGCGTCACTGGCAGGCAGACGGACGGGTGCACACCGGCGCAGGCGGTGTAGAGCGCCAACTTGCCGACGGGAATGCCCATGCCGTCGGCACCCAGGTCACCCAGGCCGAGGATCCGCTCGCCGTCGGTGACGACAATCACCCGCACGTCGGAGCAGGGCCAGTGGCGCAGCACCTCGGCTACGCGCCCCCGGTCGTTGGCCGAGATGTACATGCCGCGCGGCCGGCGAAAGATGCGGCCGTACTCCTGGCAGCCCTGGCCCACGGTGGGCGTGTAGATAATCGGCATCATCTCTTCGACGTGATCCACCACCACGCGGTAAAAGAGCGTCTCGTTGCGGTCGAGGAGGGCGATCATGTGGATATACTTTTCCAGCGCGTTCGGCTTGCAGTAAAAGTTTTCCATGACGCGCGTGACCTGCTCGTCGATGGTGTGGATGTGGGGCGGCAGCAGTCCACGCAGACCCAGGGCGTCGCGCTCCTCCGCGGTAAAGGCCGTGCCCTTGTTGAGGGCAGGGTTGTGCAGCAGCTCAATTCCTGTCTGGCATCCGATGTTGGGTGCCGGTGTTTTGCTCGTGTCAGATTCGGACATCTTGGTCCTCCCTAATGATTATAGGATCGAGGCAGAGGATACACCCGTTTCGAATTCGTGTCAAGCCGTGAAGACGAATTTGCGCGATTTTTCACACAGTTGT
>DATHUZ010000077.1:0-2228 GCA_035461725.1 Anaerolineae bacterium | reverse complement strand
TGCGCATGACGCAGGGGGTGGATCTGCAGCGACCCACGACGATGGTGCTGCCTGGCGGCGGTGGGCGGATCAATGGCACGGTATACCTGCAGCTACCGCAGGGGCTGCGGCTGCCGATCGAGCTCAAAACGATGGTGCCGGTGCGCCAGGAGGTGCCGGTGGTCATGGACGTGCCGGTGTCGATTCCACTCAAGGAGACAGACCTGGGTGCCGTAATCCAGCAGTTGCGCGATCTGCTCGGACCGCTCCAGTTGGAAAAGCTGGAAGAGACGCTGCAGTGCCCGGCAAGATAGGACAACGGATGCGCAGGATTGGCGGATCGGGGTTCCACACCGGGGCGATCCGCTCATCCTGAGAACCCGCTGTCATGTTCGGAGGTCGTGAATGCCCCCACTTGCCCGTTATTTTGTGAAGGCTGCTTTTGTCTACTTTATCGCCGCCTTTGTGCTGACGGCGCTGATGGCGCTCAACGAATGGCTTGGGTTCAGCCGCTGGCTGCGCGCCGTGTACCTCAGCCAGTTGCACCTACTGGTGGTGGGCTGGATCACGCAGCTCGCGATCGGCGTCGCGTACTGGATCTTTCCACGCTTTTTTAAGGAGGACAACCCCGAGCCGCGCGGGTCGGACACGCTGACCTGGGCGGTGCTGATCCTGCTCAACGCCGGACTGGTGATGCGCTTCCTCGCCGAGCCACCCTACCTGATGGGCGGGCCGGAGTGGCTGGCGGTGCTGCTGGCGCTGTCTGGTGTTTTGCAGGCACTCGCCGCCGTTGGGTTTGGGTGGCTGGTCTGGGGCCGCGTGCGGCCGATGGAGCGGTAGGGGGCAGCGGTGCCGACGACCACGCGTATTTTCGTCAAGATGTCCATCATTCACCTGGTGATCGGCGCCACACTGGGCGCGATCCTGATGATCCATCGCTGGGTGCCGCTTGGCGCCGGCGTGCCGGTTCTGCGCGCCAGCCACGTGCCGCTCATGATTATGGGCTGGTTGACCCAGTTCATCATGGGCGTCGGCTGGTGGCTCTTTCCCCCGCTCGCGGCGCACCAGCGCAGAAGTGAAGGCGGCAAGCGGCGCGGACAGGCGCTGCGAGGCAGCGAGACGCTCTTCTGGACGACGTTTGCGACGCTGAACATGGGCGTGCTGCTGCGGGCTGTGTTCGAGCCGGTCTATGCGTTGACGCAAGTAGATCTGTTTCGCGCCCTGGCAGGCATCTCGGGCATTTTCCTGGCCATCGCTGCCTTTGCGTTCGTGCTGAACGTGTGGCAGCGCATCCAAAAGCTGGGGCCGGCCAGGTAACGGCTCAACCTTCGGCGGGCGACGGATCGGGCTGTAGTGCGCCTGCCCGGTAACGTGACGGAAGGCGATCGATCTGGCCAGAGCCGGCATTACAAAAGACATAGATTGTCTCACAAAAGTTGAGGTGCTAGGCGATGTCCCTCAAGCCCGGTGACACCTTACTCAACGATCGGTACCGGATCGTCCACCAGTTGGGGCGAGGCGGATTCGGCTTTGTGTACCTGGCCGAAGACGTCTTGCTGCACGATCGGGTGGCGATCAAGGAGCTGATCCCTGCCCTCGTCGGCGACGAGGCGACGCTCAAGCGCTTCCTGGCAGAGGCGCGCGCCACGCTGCGCCTGCGGCACAAGCGGATCGTCGCCACGCACAATGTCTTTTCCGAGGGCGAGAACTATTACATCGTGATGGAGTATCTGCCCGGCGGATCCTTGGAGGATCGCCTGCGAGCAGGCGGGGTGCCGCGCGTCGAAGAGGCGGTGCGGGTGGCCGTCCAAGTGTGCGAGGGGTTGGCGTGCGCGCATGAACAGGGGGTCGTGCACTGCGACCTGAAACCGCACAACATCCTCTTTGACGCCCACGGGGCGGCCAAGGTGGCCGACTTTGGCATCGCGCACGTGCCGGGCGAGATGCTGACACGGTCGTGGATGACGCCGGCCGGCTTTGTCGCGGGCACGCTGCCCTACATGTCGCCCTCGCAGGCCGACGGGGTGCGCGACGACCCGCGCATCGACGTGTACGCCGTCGGCGCCGTGCTCTACCGGATGTTGGCCGGGCGGCCCTACCTCGGGTTCGACGAGCGCGAGACCCCGGGCGCGCAGGCCGATAACGTCTATCGCATACGGCACGAGGCACCCGCGGTGCCGAGCATCTATAATCCTGCTGTGCCGGCCTGGCTCGACGCCGTGGTGCTAAAGGCGCTCGCCAAAGATGTG
>DATHUZ010000076.1:0-8252 GCA_035461725.1 Anaerolineae bacterium | reverse complement strand
GAGTCAGTTGTCGTTGCGAGCGAAGCGAAGCAACCCCACTTGGCGTTCGCGCCCAGCGGATGGGGAGACCGGAGCCTGCTCAGGGAAAGCTCAACGCAAGTAACTCTCCCGAGCAAGCTCGGGCCTCCGTGGTCGGTACCTACTTCCAGATCAGGGGCAAGTAGGCGCGGGTTGGACCCGGTGCCAGGTCCAGGAGCCAGGCCTGGTGATCGCGCCAGGCCACGGACCCGGGCACAGAGCGCCCATCTACCGTAAAGCGCACGAGGCGGCCCGGGGCGCCGCAGCCGAGGGTGGCGCCCCCCTCGTCGGCGAGCACCTGCACGGCGTAGGCGATCTGTCCGCCGGCAAGCCGGGCCGTCTCGCTCGCGCCACAGGCGTGCCCCCCGATCCATGCCTGCACGGGCATTCCCTCGGCCGGCGCCCAGTCGTGTCCCGCCAGCACCTGTCCATAGTAGGTCGCCGGCGGCCGTGGCACCAGCGTGGCCTTTATCTGGACGTCGGTGGGAGGCTCCAGGCTGAGGGTGATGGCCTGGCTGATGGTGATCCAGTAGCCATGGCCAAAGCTCAGCGCGTGCAGGTCGTTGACCAGCGTCTGAAAAGGCGGCGCCACGGTGACGTCGTAGACTTTCCACGGATCGGCCGGGTCCTCGGTATAGTGCCCATAAATCGTCGTATAGTAGCCCTCCAGAGACGCCAATGCCTCTGTTACGGGGCGGCTGACAAGCAGCGGGTAGCCGAACAGGTTCCAGCCGGGCTGGAATGGGGGCATGTCGATGGTGGAGAGCAGGGCATAGAGGCCCTGGCCGTACCCGGTCTCGGGGTCGTCGGGCATGACGGCGGCAGCCTGGTTGTGGGCGGTATCGAGGGTGGTGGGCAGGCGGCGCCAGGTTGCGCCGTCGTCGGGCGAATAGTAGACGTAGAGCAGGTTCTCAAAGCCGGCGGGCACGGTGCGCTGCAGGTAGTTGAAGGCGATGGCACGCGGAAAGCGCTCGCCGGCGACAAAGCGGTATCCCTGGCCGGCGGGTATCAGCCAGGATGCCAGGCCCGGCAGGTTGTGCACGGCCTGGAGCGAGGCGGTGCCGGTGTCGGCCAGGATGTCGGTGACATTCCAGATGGTGACGCCGCCGTCGCCGGAAGCGACGGGGGCGCCCAGTTGGCGCTTGTTAGCCCCCCACGCGCGCGGCACGTTCAGCCCGCCCACGCCCGGGCTGTCTGGTCCCCAGGGTGGACTGAGGTAGAGCGCGCTGATCATCTCGCGCGGTGGCTCGCTCGGATCGCTGCGCGGCACCCACACGCGCACCATCAGCTCGAAGCAGGGCTCGGCGAGGGTAAGCGAGGCGGTGAAGGTCAGCGCCGGCGCCGGACCTACCGCCGTCATCAGCTTCAAGGGAGCGCTGATGGGTTCAGTGGCTGTGAGCGCGCCGTAGGTGGGAAAGACCTGGAGGTTGAGCCTGCTCTCGGCCGTGGCGAGGGTGGCGGTGACGACCAGGGTGCGCGACGTGACGGCGGTTACGACGACGTTCGGCTGCCACCCGGCCGCCGGCGAGAGGCGAACGGCCCGGTGGGTGCTGTTCAGCGACTCGATACAGCCGGCCAGGGTGCCCGAGAGGGGCGGGCTGGTCCCCGGCAGTGCAGGATCGTAGGGTCCCAGGATGCACAGCCGGTCGCCCACCTCGGCGCCGCGCACCTTGATCCGGTCGCCGTCGGCCACAGTCTGGCCGAGCGAGATGACGGCGTCGTCTGACGGGTCGTCGGGCGTGCCGCGTGTTTTGAACAGGTACCCCTGGGCACCGGGCGCGGAGAGCAGGGCATAGTCCTCGTCGCGCAGGTCGAACACGAGGGCGGGCAGGACTGCACACGGTTCACTCAATGGTACCTGGGCGACACGCGTGACATCCAGCGGTAAACTGCTCGGCCCGTCAAAAGTAGCGGTGGGCGAGTACACGGCGTCGTAAAAGACCCCGACCGTCTGCCAGTCGGCGCGCCCGGTGGTGCTCATGGCGATGGTGTGGCGGCATCCTCGATCGGGCTCATCCCACAGGTTACGCGGCAGCAGCTCGCTGTAGAGGTCGTCGTAGGTGTTGGTCATGAAACTGCCTTTGCAGTCTACGGAGGTGGGCGCGCCGTTTTCACCGATGCCGAGATAGTTATCGGGCAGGTAGAGGAGATAGTGTGCCAGCTCGTGGGCCAGGGCGCGGCCCCATTCGTTGTCCAGCTCGACCAGGCTTTGGCCAAAGGGGTCCCAGTTGGGGCCCATCCGTACCTGGCCCGGGCCGTAGGCATTGGGGATGGGATCCCCGTAACGGTCGACATCGGGGGTCAGGTCCGTCGCGACGCCGCCCATGCTGGCCCTGGGGCGGACGCCGTTCTGGGCATAGATGACCACGTCGGCGCCCGGCCAGTTCTCCCTGTCCTGGTAGATGCGCACCGTGCCGATCGCCGCCTGGCCGTCGGTGACGTCGTAGAAGAGGGCCGAGGCGCGCCGCACGGCCAGCTCGAGGTCCTCGAGGAAGGTGCCGTCGTTGCGGGCGTCCCATTCGAGCGACAGATCGAGGTTGAAGAGGTAGAGTGGGTGCGTGGCCGTGACGGTGAGCGTCTGCACGCCGGTCCCATCCACGGCATAGCTGCCGATGCCCGTGGCCGACGGCGCCGCGCTGGTGTGGTAGAGCGTGTACGTTTCGGTAGCCGTGATCGGCAGCAGGGCCACGAGCCTGTCAGGCGGGTCGAGGCTCAGCTGGCCGCGTCCCTGCAGATAGCCCTGGGTGTCGGTGCGATACGGCAGCCCGGCGTCGTTGCCGACTGGCGTGGCGGTCTCGTCCCCCGGGCGAAAGCGGTAGACCAGCGCGCCCCTGCCCGGTGCAGCGCCGTCCATCACCCGCACCTGGGTGCCGCGCACGCGGAACGGAAAGGTGGCGGCGGCGGCCGAGGGCCACAGAAATGGGCCCGGGATGCTCCACGCCGCGGGCGCCGGGCCCGGAGCCACCTCGATGCGCACCACGACATTGTCTGACTGGCCGAAAAAGCCACTCGCCAGGCTATCCCACACGTAGGTGTGCATGGTGCCCGTGGGCGAAGAGGCCAGATTGAGCGTCACGGTGCCGCTGGCCGCCACCGCCGGCAGCCACCGCCCTCCGCCGTCTGGCGAATAGAACGCCCGCACCCGTATCGGGTCGCCTTCACGGTCGCGGACGGTGTATGTGATCGGAATCGTCCCCGCCACGATCTCGGGCGTGGAGTAGAGCGCGCCATCGGCGGTAGCACCTGGGCGGGCCACGCTCACGGTTGGGAATGCGTTAGGCAGCCGCGCCGGGCCGCGCACGCGGTTTAAATAAACCCGGTCCTGCCAGTCAACATCGCCCACACGCAGCGCGTTACCCACCACCAGGTCGGCCATCCCATCGCCGTCGAGGTCACCCACCGCCAGGCTGGTCGTTCCGTCCCGCTGGCCCCCGGCGACGACACGGTCTGAGGCCGTCCAGCCGAACGTCCCCAGGCCGTCGTTGATATAGATCGAGTTCGCCTGCCAGAAATTGCCCAGGTAGACGTCAGGGTCTCCGTCCCCATCCAGGTCGCCCAGTGCCACGGCAAGAGTGTTCTCCGCCGCCAGCCCAACCTGATGGATCGTGGAGAAATGCCCATCGCCGTCGTTCAGGCAGGCCAGGCTGTAGCCTGCCGCGTTGCCCAGGACTGCGTCCAGGTCTCCATCGCCATCCAGGTCGCCCAGGGCCACGCTGCGTGTATCGCCGCCAGCGACGATCGGATGGCTGGCAGCGAACAGGCCGGCCCCGTCGTTCAAATACACCCTGTTGGGCCCTCCATCCACCAGGTCCAGGTCTCCATCGCCGTCGAGGTCACCCAGAGCCATGGTCTGAGTGCCACCCGATTCGCCAAACGCATAGCTCGACCCCGGCCACTCCAGGTCGCCCGCCCCGTCGTTCAGGAACACGCGGTTCTGCTGCCCGTCATTGCCCGCGACGACGTCCAGGTCACCGTCGCCGTCCAGGTCGCCCACGGCCACGCCGGTGCCTTGCTGCGCCGCCGTGCCAAATTCGAGGGTCGCGGTCAGTGGAAAATTGGCCGCGCCATCGTTGAAATAGATGCTGCTTGCTTGCTCGCGCCGCACCACGATCACGTCCAGGTCCCGGTCGCCGTCCATGTCGCCCAGCGCGATGGCTACCCGCTTTCCCTCCCAACTGCCAATGGTGCGCGTCACCGGAAACGTCCCGGCCCCGTCGTTCAAATAGGCCCGGTTTCCAGTGGGGACGGCGAGTGCCCCCTCCCCCGCCACCACGTCGACGTCGCCGTCGTTGTCCAGATCGCCCAGCGCCAGCGACCCGGTCTCGCCGGAATTCAGAGAGTAAAAGCCAGGGTCGGCGCCTTCGCCATCGCTCAGATAGACGACGCACTGCCCATAGTTACCGGCGGCCACATCCATAAAGCCGTCATTGTCGAGGTCGGCAACCACGATCGAACGCGTATTCTCCTGGGCACTGCCCAGTGCGACCTGCGCCGTACCGCCCCAAAAGATGGCGTTGGCATACATCCCCCCGGCGACAATGTCCAGTGCGCCATCCTGATCCAGGTCGGCCAGGGCAAGCGCCCCGAACCAATCGAGGCTGCCGAGCTGGGTTTCGCCGTCGCACGCCAGGATTCCGGCGCCGTCGTTCAAGCACGTGTAACTCTGCTCTGGTGAGTAGATCACGTGTGTGCGGTTGGCCACCGCGACGTCCAAGTCGCCATCCCCATCCAGGTCGCCCAGCGCCACAGCCCACGTGTGCCCCGGATCATCGGGTGAGTCGGTGTCGCGGATAAAAGACAGGCACGACGCAAACCCGCCGCTGCCATCGTTCAGACACACCTGGTTGGGCTGGGGATCGGAGCCCCAATCTCCCCGGTTGCCCACGACAATGTCCGGGCGCCCGTCTCCATTCATGTCGCCCAGTGCCACGCTGCAGGAGGGGCCATCCGTGCCAAAGGTGTCATATCCGGCAAAATTGCCCTGGCCATCCACGTTCCAGTAGATCCTGTTCAGCCAGCCATCGTTCGCTTCGACAATGTCCAGGTCGCCATCGCCGTCCATGTCCCCCAGCGCGACGGCGCAGCTGGGTACAGTGGACTCGCCAAAGGGGCGCACCTCGACGAGCTGCCCACGACCATCATTCAGATACACGTGGCTCTGATAGCCGTTGCTGGCCGCTACCAGGTCCAGATGCCCATCCCCATTCAGGTCGCCCACGGCCACGTCGTCGACACCATCCCCCTCGAACGTCGCGAACCGGTCAAAATTGCCGTGCCCGTCGTTGAAATAGATCCCGTTCGTGCCGCCCATGACCAGATCGAGCGCGCCATCCCCATCCATGTCGCCGGCGACGAGTGCGTCGGCGTAACTCGTCGCCGGGCCAAATGGATGCTGTTCATCAAAGGTCGGTGGATCGGCGTGGGCCGGTGACACGCCGGCCCACACGCAGAGCAGGCAGGCGGCAAAAAGGGCCACGAGCCAGGGCCGGCACTCTATCCACCGCGTGGGTTGAGACACAACCTGACGTCTCGACATGGTCGCCTCCTTATACCGAATCGCGTCGTCGATCCGCTATGTACAATATGCATGTCCGTCAGGGGGAATTGTGACAGAATCATAGCACGCAGGCGGTTGGATGTCAATAGGCCATTGGTCCGCTTTTTCCAACATCAAAAGTGCACCCCCCTCGCCTTCCCGTCCTTGACGCCCCTCGCCAGCGATGCTATAATGCGCATCCGGAGGAGCCAGAAGACGGCGCGCCAGGAGGCGGCGTGACACATCAGTGCCAGGGAGGCAGCGAGACGAGCGTGACGCGACCCAGCATTTCCGCGTTTTTCCCCGCGTACAATGACGGCGGGACCATCCCCAGCATGGTCCTCACCGCGCTGATGACGCTGCGCGAGATCAGCGACGACTATGAAGTGATCGTCGTCAACGACGGCAGCGCCGACTATACGCCCGACGTGCTCGACGAGCTGGCTGGCCGCTACCCCGAGCTGCGCGTCGTCCATCACGCGCAGAACAGGGGCTATGGCGGCGCGCTACGCACCGGCTTTGAGAGTGCCACCAAGGACCTCATCTTTTACACCGACGGCGACGCCCAATACGATCCACGCGAGATGACGCGCCTGTACAAGGCGTGGAGTGACGACGTCGACCTGGTGAACGGCTACAAGATCAGCCGCTCGGACCCGCTGCACCGGATCATCATCGGGCGTATCTACCATTGGACGGTCAAGACGGCGTTTGGCCTCGGCGTGCGCGACGTGGACTGTGACTTTCGGCTGATGCGGCGCACCATCTTTGACACGGTGCAGCTCGAATCGGACTCGGGCGTGATCTGTGTCGAGCTGATGAAAAAGGTGACCGACGCCGGGTTCCGCATCGCCGAGGTGCCGGTGCACCACTACCACCGCGCCTATGGCAAGAGCCAGTTCTTTAACTTTCGGCGCATCTGGCGCACGGGCAAGCAGTTGTGGGCGCTCTGGTGGAATCTGCGCTGGCCCCAGCTCACGGGCAGGGGCCGCCGGGGAGAGGTGGCACATGGTGGGTAACTCGCTCGACGGCACGTGCTGCGAGCCCGATTACACTCGCCTGTTCGGCGGCAAGAGGGTGCTGATCACCGGCGGCCTGGGCTTTATCGGGTCGACCCTGGCGCACCGGCTGGTCACCCTCGGGGCGGAGGTGCTGGTCGTCGACTCGCTTATTCCCCAGTATGGCGGCAACCTGTTCAACGTGGCCGGCATCGAGGACCGGGTGCGGATCAATATCTCCGACGTGCGCGACCGGACGAGCATGGACTATCTCGTGCAGGGCCAGGACTATCTCTTTAACCTGGCCGGCCAGACCAGCCACCTCGACAGCATGACCGACCCCTTCACCGACCTGGAGATCAACTGCCGCAGCCAGCTCTCGATTCTCGAGTCGTGCCGCTACAACAACCCCGACGTGAAGGTGATTTTCGCGAGCACGCGCCAGATCTATGGCGTGCCCGACTATTTGCCCGTCGACGAGCGCCACCTGCTCCATCCCACCGACGTGAACGGCATCAACAAGATGGCCGGCGAGTGGTATCACATCGTCTACAACGACGTGTATGGCGTGCGCGGCGCCTCGCTGCGCCTGACGAACACATTCGGACCGCGCATGCGCTGCCGTGACGCACGCCAGACCTTTCTCGGCCTCTGGCTGCGGCTGGCGGTGGAGGGCAAGGAGCTGGCGATTTATGGCGATGGCCGCCAGGTGCGCGATTTCAACTATGTCGACGACGTGGTCGACGCGCTGCTGTGCGTGGCGGGCGACGACGATGCGTGCGGGCACGTCTACAATCTCGGCGGCGACGAGCCGGTCAACCTGCTGCGCCTGGCGCAGATGGTGGTCGAGATCGCCGGCAAGGGCAGCTACCGTCTCGTCCCCTGGCCCGACGACCGCAAGCGGATCGACATCGGCGACTATTATGGCGACTATCGCAAGATCCGCAGCAAGCTGAATTGGCGCCCGCGCGTGTCGCTGGAAGAGGGGCTGCGGCGGACGCTGGCGTACTATGAGGAGTTTGGTGACCACTATTGGTAGATTGGTAAACTGGTAGATTGGTAGATTGGGACGTACCAATTTACCAATCTACCAACGTACCTTCGAGGTGAGCATGAACCCAATCCCCCTGGCCGACTTGCAACGTGAATACGAGTCGCTCCGCCCCGAGATCGACGCGGCGGTGGGGCGGGTGCTGGCGCGCGGGTGGTTTGTGCTGGGGCAAGAGGGAGAGGCGTTCGAGCGGGCGTGGGCGGCGTACTGCCGCGTGGCGCACGCGGTGGGGGTGGGAAACGGTACCGACGCCATCGAGCTGGCGCTGCGCGCGGCGGGCATCGGGCCGGGCGACGAGGTGATCGTGCCGGCGCTGACGGCGGTGTTTACGGCGCTGGCGGTGTCGGCGGCGGGCGCGACGCCAGTGCCCGTGGACGTCGATCCTGAGCGCCTGACCCTCGATCCGGCGGCGTTTGAGGCCGCGATCACCCCACGTACGGCCTCGGTGGTGCCGGTGCACCTGTATGGCCGTCCGGCCGAGATGGAGCCGATCGTGGACATCGCCCGCCGGCACCATCTCTTTGTGCTGGAGGACGCGGCCCAGGCGCACGGGGCGCGCTACCATGGCACACGCGCGGGCGGCCTGGGCGATGCGACCGCGTTTAGCTTTTACCCGAGCAAGAACCTGGGCGCCTATGGCGACGGTGGC
>DATHUZ010000075.1:0-7618 GCA_035461725.1 Anaerolineae bacterium | reverse complement strand
CTGCCGCACACGCGGCTCGAAACGGAGGTCGAGAAGGATGGCGATCGCTGGCTGCTCCGCCTGACCAATACCGACTCGCCGGCAGCCTTTTGCGTGTGGGTCGAGGACGCCCGCCCCGTCGACGCCGCGGGCGGCGCCTTTTTCGACGACAACTACCTCACGCTCCTGCCCGGCGAGACCCGGCAGGTGGCCGTGACCTGGCATGGCGTGCCCGAGCCCGCGCGACAGCTCACCATCGCCGGCTGGAACACAGACGAGATCACGCTGCCCCAGGCCTGAACGAACAGGTTCACAACCACACCTTCAGCCGGCTACGTTCAATGTTACGGCTTCTACGCTCGTAGTCACGGCTTCAGCCGTTCTTCGTCGCCCCCCGCGGCTCCTACTCCCTCAGCCTGGGCGAGTCGAACCAGAGCCCCGAGATCTTGGTCGCCTGGTCAAACACCACGCGCATCGTCACGTGCTCCTCGTTCTCAAACTGCGCGTCATACACGACCGCGATGAAATCGTCGACGTCTTCCACGCGCGACACCTGCCGCGAGACGTAGGCACCCACCTTGCTGTCGAGCATGGTGCGCAGCTCCGAAAACGCTGCCTCCGTCATCGCCTCCAGCATCTCGGGACTCTGGTCGCGGCTGAACTGGGCATAGTCACCCGCTTGCAGGCCGGCAAGCATGTTGTCGGTCGCCGGCTCGGCGTACACCAGCACCGCGTCGCGCTCGGCGCCCTCCATTGCCTGGGGCCCCAGCCCGCACCCGGCAAGGAGCAGGGCGCACGTCACAATCAAGATCCATTTCCTCTCCACGCTTCTTTCTCCAGTCTCACGTATTGTGCACCTATTCTACACATACATCGCGGCGCTGTCAATCAGCTATTGCACCCCGCCCGAAAACGTGGTACAATAGAGCATGTTGAATATTCGGATCGAGCTGGACTCGTCCACGCCCGTTCGACCAGCAAAAGGCACGGCTTTGCCGGCTCCGATCTCTGTCTCTGCCCGGCCTGGCTCGACGTTGAGGAGAGAGAACGATGACTGCGAGTTTAGGCTCTGCACCCGGTGTTACATCGCCCGACCCCCTGCACCGGATCACGGTCCTGATCGTAGACGACCACGCCGTGGTGCGCCAGGGGCTGTGCACATTCCTGGAATTGCAGGACGATCCCTCGTCGTACCCCATCCAGGTCGTCGGCCAGGCGGCCAACGGCGTGGAAGCGGTGGCGCTGGCCGGCCGCTTGCAGCCCGACGTGGTGCTGCTCGACTTGATCATGCCCGAGATGGATGGCATCGAGGCCACGTCGAGGATCCTCGAGAACAGCCCCGGTTCGCGCGTCATCATTCTGACCAGCTTTGGCGAAGAAGAGAAGGTCTTTCCGGCCATCCGCGCCGGTGCCCAGGGCTACCTGCTCAAGGACATCGCGCCTGATGACCTGGCGCGCGCCGTCCGCGCCGCCTACTCCGGGCAGGTGCAACTGCACCCCGACATTGCGCGCAAACTGATGACGGCGGTGGCCGCCACACAGCAAGCACCTGCCGGCTCGCCGGCGGCGCCACACGCCGAGCTGACCGAGCGCGAGCTGGCGGTGCTGCGCCTGATCGCCGCCGGGCTGAACAACCGCGAGATTGCCGACAGGCTCGTGATCAGCGACAAGACCGTCAAGACACATGTCAGCAGCATCCTCAGCAAGCTGCACCTCGAGGATCGCACCCAGGCGGCCATCTATGCCCTGCGGCATGGGCTGGCGCCCGACGAGGGCTGATGCACACGGTCGGCATCTATCTCATCTACGCCGCCGTCGTGGTCCGTGGCCTGGTGCGGCTCGGCAGGATGCACGACCCCGGCCTGGTCGTGGCGCTGCTGGCGCTCTATGGGCTGTTGCTCATCTTTGAAACCGTGGCCGTCATCCCCCCACCGTGGCACCTGCTCCGGCCCGGCGGCACGCAGCCTCGCGGTTCGCGTGGGCTTTTGCTCGCCTGTCTGCTCGCCCAGTCCGGCCTGGTGATCTGGCTGCTGCTCAACCGGCAGGTCCAGGACTTTTATGCGCTGCTCTTCATCCCGCCCAGCCTGTTGGCCGTTCTTTCTTTTGGCAGGCGCGTCGGGTTCCTCTGGATCGCCGCCTTTACGCTGGCCATGGCCGGCCCGCTCCTCGCCGCACAGGAGGGCCGGACCTTTGGCCTGGTCATGACCCTCAACTATGGCGGCGTCTGCTTCCTCTTTGGTGGATATGCCCACCAGGTGCGGGTGGCCGACACGGCGCGCCGCGAGGCCCGGCGCGCCCTGGCCGATCTCGAGGTCGCCCACCACCGCCTCCAGGGCGACGCCGCACAGCGCGAGGAGCTGGCCGCCGCGCAGGAGCGCAACCGGCTGGCACGCGATCTGCACGATTCGGTGACCCAGACGGTGTTCAGCATGAACCTCACCGTGCAGAGCGCCCGCCTGCTCATGTCCAGAGACAGGGCGCAGGTAGCAGCGCAGATCGAGCGGCTGGAAGAGCTCGCGGCGGGTGCGATGGGCGAGATCCAGACCCTCGTCTCCCAGCTTGGCCCGGCGCCCGCTTCCGGGCTGGCGGGCGAGGGGCTGCCCGCCGCCCTGCGCCGGCTGGCCGGCGAGCGCCGGGCGCTCGACGGGCTCGAAGTGACGCTCGAGGTGTCCGGCCGGCACCCGCTCCCGGAGCCGGTGGCGGCGAGCCTCTACGCCATCGCGCACGAGGCGCTGGCCAACGTGGTCAAGCACGCCGGCACCCGGCAGGCCACGGTCCGGTTGACCCTGGCCGACGGTGCTTCATGTCTCGAGGTCGAGGATGCGGGCAGCGGGTTCGATCCCGGGTCGGCGTGGGGCCGGCGCGGCCATCTCGGCCTGGCCGGCATGGCAGAGCGGGCGCGCGAGGTGGGCTGGACGTTGGCCGTCGAGTCGCACCCCGGTGGCGGCACGCGTGTCCGCGCCGCCGAGGATGCGGGGGACAGCGTCGGATGAACGGAGCCGTGACAGCCCGTGTCGTCGCGCCGCGGCGCACGTACCGGGGGGGTTACCTGATCGGTTTCCTGCTGCTCGCCGTCGCCGCGCTCCTCGCCGCTGCCGAGTACCAGGGCCGGCCCCAGATGGCCCGCGTGATGGGGCTGATGGCGGCCTACGGCCTGCTGTACGCTGCCGAGCCCCTGCTCGCACCCCACTTTCGCCCGCTCCCCATCGTCTACTTTCCCGCCCAGGCGGCGCTGGTGCTGGCGATCACGAACACGCAGCCCTTTCTCGACAATCTGTCCTCACTCTACATCGGCCTCTGGGTGCAGGCGCTGCACGCCTTCCCGCGGCGGGTGGCGATCGGCTGCATGGCCCTGTTGGCGCTGTTGATGACCAGGACTTTGATCCTGGCCCGGTCATGGGCGGAGGGCATCGGGCTCAGCCTGGTGTTCCTGGCCGGTGCCATCTTTTGCGTCTCTTACGATCTGCTCTATGCGCGCACGCACGCCGACCAGGCCGAGAGCCAGGCCCTCCTGGCAGAGCTCGTAGAGGCGCATGAAGAGCTGCAGGAGCACGCCGCCCGCGCCGAAGAGCTGGCCATGGCCCGCGAGCGCAGCCGCCTGGCCCGCGAGATCCACGACTCGGTCAGCCAGATGATCTTGAGCATCCGCCTCACCGCCGGCGCTGCTCGCCTCCTGCTCGACCGTGATCCGGCGCGCGTCCCCGAGCTGCTCGACCGCCTGCAGCAGATGACCGGCAGCGCCCTGGCCGAGCTGCGCTCGATCATCGCCGAGCTGCACCCGCCGCACCATCCCTGATCCGCCTTCCGACCTACGCTTGCAGGAGGACCCCCTCCGCCTGCCGGGGTAGCGCCGAATCCACCTCCTTCACAGCAAAAGTCCCATCCGGCGCCCGATGCGCGCCGGGTGGGATTCTTGTATACTGGAGCCATGAAAGCGGGAGGCTCGAGACCGATGACATCCGACCCAAAAGAGGCTGAAAACGGGACCAGGCGGCGCGTGCTGATCGTCGACGACAACGCGCAGGTGCGCCAGGAGCTGCGGGTGCTCTTACCCCTGGCGGGCAACGTCGAGATCGTGGGCGAGGCCGCCGACGGGGCGGAGGCGATCGAGCTGGTCAGAGCAGTGCGGCCAGACGCGGTGCTCCTCGACCTCGAAATGCCGGTGCTGAACGGATACGCGGCCGTACGCTCCATCAAGGTGTGGTGTCCCGCCTGCCGCGTCATCGCCCTGACGGTGCACGGCTACGAAGCGGCGCGGCAGAAAGCGATGCAGGCCGGCGTGGATCTTTTCCTGGTCAAGGGCGTCCCGGTAGAAACAGTGGTGCAAGCGATTTTTGAAAGGAGTGAATGAACCATGGTCACACACAGTGTACAGAGCCAGGTGGTGACGACACGCGCGGGGAATGCTGTTGGTCAGGCGGCGCGCCTGCACTACGTCGACTGGCTGCGCCTCATCGCCACGCTCGGCGTGTTCACCTTCCACGTCATGTGCGTGTTCAGCGACACCGACTTTCACATCAAGAATGACGTGCAAAGCGCGACGATCACCGGCTTGATGGGCCTCTTTTTTCCGTGGGGCATGCCCCTCTTCTTCCTCCTGGCCGGCGCGGGCAGTTGGTTCGCGCTCCGCCGCCGCACGCCGCGCCAGTACGCGCGCGAGCGCTTGGGCCGGCTGCTCATCCCGTTCGTCGTCGGCTCCCTCGTGCTCACACCCGTCCAGCTCTATCTCGAGTGGAGCCACAAGGTCGCCACGGGCATCTTTGCCGGGTCTTTCCCCGAGTTCCTGCGGACGCTGCCCTGGGGCTTTACCCCCCGCTTTTTCGGTGCGGCGGGCTATCACCTCTGGTTCCTGGGGTTCCTCTTCTGCTACTCGATCCTCACCCTGCCCCTCTTTCGCTGGCTCAAGGGGAGCACGGGCCAGGCCTGGCTGTCGCGCCTCGCGCGGATCTGCGAGCGGCGCGGTGGCATCCTGATCTTTGTCCTGCCACTCCTGGTCGTGCGCCTGCTGCTCCACGCCTTCTGGCCATGGGAGCACAGTTGGGCCGATTTCTTTTTCCTGCTCTGCTTCTTTATCCTCGGGTTCGTGGTCTATGCCGACGACCGGTTCACCGCAGCCATCTGGCGCGACTGGCGGATCCTGCTCACGGTCGCGGTCGCAGCCTTCCTCGGATTCGGCGGGGTCGTCCTGGCGACGATGGAGCTGGACGTCGAAGCTCCGACGCGCACGCTGCCGGTAATACTCATGTGGACCTTTGCCACCATCTGCGGCTGGTGCTTCACGGCCGTCATGCTGCGCGTTGGCAAACGTTTCCTGAACCGTTCCAACCGGTGGCTGCGCTACGGCAACCAGGCCCTCCTGCCCTTCTTTGTGCTCCACCAGCCGGTGATCATCGTCGTGGCCTATTTCCTCGTCCAGTGGCACGCACCGTTCCTGGTCAAGCTCGCCGCGGTGTGGGGGGCCGCGTTCGCCCTCTCCCTCGGCCTCTTCCAGCTTGTCATCCGCCGCGCCGGCGTGCTGCGCACCATGTTCGGAGTCAAAGCGGAGGCGACGCCCCTGAGCATCCAGCCCCAGGAGCCCGCGCCGGCCAGCACCACGGGGACCGTGGCGTCGATTTAGGCCATGATCGTTATCATTCGCGCTAGGGGCAGGTCTTGTACCTGCCCACAGAAAAAGATCGAGGAGGAAAAAAGATGGAAAAGCAAATGATTCGGCCGGCAACCGGAACCGCCACCCTCACGGTGGGCCGCCACGTGGCCACGGCAGTCGACACTCAGGTCAGGGCCGCCACCCGGCTCCTCTTTGTCGACAACCTGCGTGTCCTGCTCACCATCCTGGTGATCCTGCACCACCTGATGATCACCTACGCGGGCAACGGGTCCTGGTACTACCAGGAAGGCCGCCAGGACGTGCTCAGCGGCGCGCTGGGCGGCTGGTTCCTCGCCGTCAACCAGGCGTACTTTATGGGCCTGTTCCTGCTCATCTCGGCCTACTTTGTGCCGGGCTCGTACGACCGCAAAGGGGCGCGCCACTTTCTTCAAGATCGCCTCATCCGCCTGGGCATCCCGCTGGCACTCTATAGCTGGCTCATCCGGCCGTTGTTGGCCTACCTCAACCCGGTCAGGCACCCCGACGGGCGGCCGCCCCTGGTGAGCTTTCTCACCGGCACCTACTTTCAGCAAGAGGCGCTGTTCGGTGGCGGGCCACTCTGGTTCGTCGAGACCCTGCTCATCTTTTCGGCTGTGTACGTCGCGTGGCGTCTCCTCACCCAGCGCCGGCCTGCCGCTCCGGCCGCCGAGACCCCCTTTCCCGGCAGCGGGCGCATCGTCCTGCTGGCGCTGCTCCTGGGCGCCACGGCCTTCCTGGTGCGCCTGTGGCTGCCCATGGGCTGGAGCTGGGTAGCCTTGAACCTGCAGTTTCCCTTCTTTGTCCAATACATCGCCCTGTTCATCCTGGGGCTGATCGCCTACCGGCGCAACTGGCTGGTGAGGCTGCCCGAGCGCACCGGCCGCCGGTGGTTGGCCGTGGCGCTGGTCACGACCTTGTTCTTTGGGCCCATGGCCATGATCGGCGGCATCGACCAGGGCACCGAGCCCTTTATGGGTGGCTGGCACTGGCAGGCGCTCGCCTACGCACTTTGGGAGTCATTTCTCGCGGTCGCGATGTGCATCGGGCTGGTCTACCTCTTTCGTCGCCACGCCAACCGCCAGGGCGCGGTGGCGGCCTTTCTCTCGCGCAACGCGTATGCCGCCTACCTCGTCCACGAAGTCGTGATCATTGCCTTCGCCTATGCGGTGCGGCCTGCGGTGATCTATCCCTTGCTCAAGTGGGCCGCGGTGTCTCTGATCACCATCCCACTCTGCTTTCTGCTCGGCAGCCTGTTGCGCAGGCTGCCCCATGCCGGCCGCGTCCTCTGACCCCCGGCGGTAATGCAGGCGGCGCACTGCTCGCCCGGGGGATGCCCGGGCGAGCAGTGCGCTACACCAGGCCGCGCCCGTAACAAAACCCTCCGGGTTGTGACCTGTCGCCATCGCCCCGTCCTTGACGGCTCGCGAAAATCCTGATACAATCCAGGGCGCGCGGCTGCCGGGCGGCCGCGACAGAGCCGCGGGCGACAGGCCACTGCCGCCGCCCGCACCGGATGGGCGAGGATGCACGACACACTGCTGGCGACCAAGCTATATGTTCCCCCCCCGCGCGCCGGTGCCGTCGCGCGGCCGAGGCTGATCGAAAAGCTGCGCGCCGGCCTCGACCGCCCGCACACGGTTACACTGCTCTCCGGTCCCGCCGGCTCGGGCAAAACCACCCTGTTGAGCGAGTTTGTGGCCACAACCGGCCACCCTGTCGCGTGGCTGTCGCTCGACGCCGCCGACGACGACCCCGCCCGCTTCTGGGCGTACCTGATCGCCGCCTGCCAGTCGGCCATCGCCGGGCTGGGCGAGGCGGCACTGTCCCTCGTGCACGCACCGCAGCCGCTGCCCCCCGACGCGGTGCCGACCATCCTGATCAATGACCTGGCCGCGCAAGACAAAGTCCTCGTGCTGATCCTCGACGACCTGCACGAGCTCCAGAGCCACTCCATCCACGCCGGCCTTACCTTTCTGCTCGATCACCTGCCCGGCAGCCTGCGTCTCGTCGTCT
>DATHUZ010000074.1:0-3508 GCA_035461725.1 Anaerolineae bacterium | reverse complement strand
GAGGACGTAAAGGGGCTGTGGGACCAGTACCGGCAAAAGGAGATCAACGACGAGCTGCTGATGCTCTTTGGGTGGGGCGACGGCGGCGGTGGGCCGACGAAAGAGATGCTCGAGTCGGCGCGCGTGCTGCGCGACCTGCCGGGCTTTCCACGGGTGCGCCAGGGGCCGGCGGAATCCTTTTTCGCCCGGCTGGAAGAGCGGCTGGAGGGGCGCGACGTGCCGGCGTGGGACGGCGAGTTGTACCTGGAATATCACCGCGGCACGTACACGTCGCAGGCGCAGGTCAAGCGCGCCAACAGGCGGGCGGAAGTGACGTACCACGACGCCGAGGCACTGAGCGCGATGGTCTGCCTGCTCACCGGCGAGCACGACTACCCGGCGGCCGAGCTGCGGGAGGGGTGGGAGGCGATCCTGCTCAACCAGTTCCACGACATCCTGCCCGGCTCGTCGATCCGGGCGGTGTACGACGACTGTGCCGACGACTATTGCCGGATCCTGGGCCTGGGCGAGGCGGCGATCGAGCGCGCGCAGGGTGCGATCGCGGCGCGCGTGGCGGCGGCGGGGCCGGGGGCCGTGGTGTTCAACGGGCTGTCGTGGGCGCGCGACGGGCTGGTGGCGCTGTCCTGGTGGGAAGGGCTCGAGGGCAAGACGTTGCGTGGGCCCGATGGGGAGCCGGCGCCGGCACAGGTGGTGGACGAGGGGGGCGAGAAGCGGCTGCTGGTGCAGGTGCCGGGCGTCCCGGCGCTCGGGTACCGGGTGTACCCGCTGTGCGACGCGGCGGCGGGGCAGGGCACGGGCCTGACGGTGTCGACCACGCTGCTGGAGAACGAGTATTACCGGGCCGCGCTCGACGAGCGGGGGCAGATCACGTCGCTGGTCGACAAGCGGTGCGCGCGAGAGGTGGTGCCGCCGGGCAAACGGGCCAACGTGTTCCAGGCGTTCGAGGACCGGCCGATGGATTTCGACGCGTGGGACATTGACATCTATTACCGCGAAAAGATGGTCGAGGTCACCGACCTGGTCGAGGCCGCGGTGGAAGAGGCCGGCCCGGTGCGCGGCACGCTGCGGCTGACGTGGCGCTTTTACGATTCGACGATCGTGCAGAGGGTGACGCTGTACGCCG
The DNA here is from genome assembly GCA_035461725.1 of Anaerolineae bacterium. Lineage (GTDB taxonomy): Bacteria > Chloroflexota > Anaerolineae > JAAYZQ01 > JAAYZQ01 > JAFGIA01. The sequence goes on along the minus strand of DATHUZ010000074.1, from coordinate 2,385 downwards.
GGTCGCGGCGGATCGACTTTCGGACGGAAGTGGACTGGCAGGAACGGCAGGTGCTGCTAAAGGTCGCGTTCCCGGCGGACGTGCGCGCGACCAAGGCGGCGTACGACATCCAGTTTGGCGCGATCGAGCGCCCGACGCACAGCAATACGAGCTGGGACCGGGCGCGGTTCGAGGTGGTGGGCCACAAGTGGGCCGACCTGTCGGAAGGGGATTACGGCGTGGCGCTGCTCAACGACTGCAAGTATGGGCATGACGTCGACGCCGGTGTCCTGCGCCTCAGCCTGATCAAGTCGGCGGTCGATCCCGATCCGGAGGCCGACAGGGGACAGCACGCCTTTACCTACAGCCTGCTGCCGCACGCGGGCGGCTGGCGCACGGGCGGCGTGGTGGAAGAGGGGTACGCGCTGAACAACCCGCTGCGCGCGGTCGTGGTGGCGGGAGCGCAGGCGAGCGACCTGCCCGCGGCCTACAGCCACGCCCGGGTGGATGCCGGGCACGTGATCGTCGAGACGATCAAGCAGGCGGAGGATGGCGACGGGTGGATCGTGCGCGCCTACGAGAGCCGGCAGTATCGCAACCCGGCGGTGCGGCTGACGATGGGCAGGGCGGTGCGGCGCGCGGTGGAGTGCAACCTGGTGGAAGAGGGCGACGCGGCGGTCGACTGGCGAGGCGATAGCCTCACCTTCCCGATCGCGCCGTTCGAGATCAAGACGTTCCGGGTGTGGTTCTAACGTACTCTGGTGCCTGGCACTGTGGGAGCGGCGGTCCCGCCGCTCCCACAGTGCCAGGCACCAGACAAATTCTGAATGGAGACGTAGAAAATGGCGTTGGTGAGCAGTAAGGAGATGTTAGAGTACGCGCGTGGGGCGCGGTTCGCGGTGGGGGCGTTCAACGCCGACAATATGGAGATGCTGCAGGCGATCATCGAGGCCGCCGAAGAGGAGAGGGCGCCGGTGATCTTGCAGGTGAGCGAGCCGACGATCCGGTACGCGGGGATGGTGCTGCCGGCGGCGATGGTGAAGGCGATGGCGGCCGAGGTGGACGTGCCGGTGGTGCTGCACCTGGACCATGGCAGCTCGTTCGAGCAGAACGTGCAGGCGCTGCGGGCGGGGTTTACCTCGGTGATGTTTGACGGGTCGCGCCTGCCGTACGAGGAGAATGTGGCCATCACGCGGCGCATCGTAGCGATGGCGCACGCGGTGGGCGTGCCGGTGGAGGCGGAGCTGGGCAAGGTGCTGGACAAGGGCGTGTCGCCGGCAGAGGTGGCGGCGGCGATGACCGACCCGAACCAGGCCGCCGAGTTTGTGCGCGCCACGGGGTGCGACACGCTGGCAGTGGCAGTGGGGTCGGTGCACGCGATGACAGGGCGGGAGGCGAGGCTCGACGTGGGGCGGGTGCGGGCCATCGCGGAATGTACGGGCGTGCCGCTGGTGCTGCACGGGGCGTCGGGCGTGACCGACGAGAGCGTGCGGGCGGCGGTCGAGGCGGGCGTGTGCAAGGTGAACGTGGCAACCTACCTGAAGCAGGGGTTCATGCAGGCGCTGTGGGCGAGGCTGGAGGAGGCGCCTGGCGAGGTCGACTTTCGCAAGCTGTTCGGCCCGGCGCGTGATGCGGCGAAGGAGCGGGTGCGGGAAAAGATGCGGCTGCTGGGGGCGAGTGGCAAGGCGGGCAGCCCGGCCGCCTTTCACCATCCGCGCGGTGTACAGCGCAACGGGACGCCGGCCGCAGGGGGCATCGACTGAGCGATGGAGCGGAAGAACCAGGTACAACTGATCACCTACGCCGACTCGCTCGGGGGCGACCTGCGCGCGCTGCACGGGGTGCTGAGGGGGCCGTTGGCCGGCCTGTTCGGTGGGGTACATATTCTGCCTTTCTTTCCGTCGTCGGGTGACCGCGGCTTTTCGCCGATCGTGTACGACCGGGTCGATCCGGCTTTTGGCGATTGGGACGACGTGCGGCGCATCGCCGCCGAGTATGACGTGGTGACCGACGTGATGGTCAACCACATCTCGCGCCACTCGCCGCCTTTTCTCGATTTTCTGAAAAAGGGGCGGCGCTCGGAGCACGCGGAGCTCTTTTTGCGGCCCGACAAGGTGTGGCCCGGCGGCGAGGTGCCGCCCGAGGAGCTGGCGCGCATCTATCTGCGCAAGCCGGAGCACCCCTTCTCGGACGTGCCGATCGAAGAGACGGGGGGCAGCGAGCGGGTGTGGACGACGTTTGCCTGGCAGTCGGGGTGGCATCAGGTGGACCTGGACGTGAATTCGGAAGCGACGCGGGTGTACCTGCGCGACACGCTGCGCTTTCTGGCGGAGCAGGGGATCCGGGTGGTGCGCCTCGACGCCGTGGGGTACGTAACCAAGCGGGCGGGGACGAGCTGCTTTTTCG
>DATHUZ010000073.1:0-6157 GCA_035461725.1 Anaerolineae bacterium | reverse complement strand
ATCTCTTCCATCTCTCGGCGCATAAAGATGACCTTGTAGTAATAGTCGGCGGGCAGGTGCTTGAGCAGCGCAGACACCATTTTCACGGCCTTGCCACACGCTTCCGGCAGCCATTCACGGTCGTGCTCGATCTGCTTCACGCGCTCGAACTCGTAATACCCCTTCGGGTTATCCTCGTCGGCGGTGCGCTCATAGTCTGTCAGGACCCGCACGCCCCCCGCCTCAAGCATCTTCATCATCATCGACGTGCCGGACCGAGGCAGCCCCGAGACGATCACGATCGCATTGTTTTCCATCCCTTCTCCTTCGACACTGATGCGCACCGCTCCGCCACCCGGGCGCGCCGGCTCCATTCTACCACACCCCACCCACGGCGCAAGCGACAGGTCCTGCTCGGTCCGGGAGGTTGAAAAACTGGAAGTCGCCTTCCAGCCTTCCAACCTTCCATCTCATCAGCCCTGACCGCCCTCCTGCACGAATCGCCGCAGCACCGTGTGCAGTACTCCCCCGTGGCGATAGTACTCCACATCTACCGGCGTATCGAGACGGACGATGGCCTGGAACTCGTCCTGGCTGCCGTCGGCGCGGCGGGCTACCACGTTCACTTCCTGCCCTGGCTCCAGGCCGCCCGAGATGCCCTGAATATCGAACGTCTCGCGCCCTGTCAGCTCTAGCTCCTCCACACCGTCACCCGGCTTGAACTGGAGCGGCAGCACGCCCATCCCGACCAGGTTGCTGCGGTGGATCCGCTCGTAGCTCTCGGCGATGACGGCCTTCACCCCCTGGAGCTGGACCCCTTTGGCGGCCCAGTCACGAGAGCTGCCCGAGCCGTACTGCTTGCCGCCGAGCACGATCAGCGGCGTGCCCTCCGCCTGGTAGCGTTTAGCGGCATCATAGATGCTCATCACCTCGCCACTCGGCAGGTGCTCCGTGATCCCCCCCTCGCTGCCGGGCACGAGTAGATTCTTCAGGCGGATGTTGGCAAAGGTGCCGCGCATCATCACCTCGTGGTTGCCACGCCTCGACCCGTACGAGTTGAAATCACGCCGCTCGACCCCGTGCGCCTTCAGGTACCGCCCCGCCGGGCTGTCCGATGCGATGCTGCCTGCGGGCGAGATGTGATCGGTGGTGATCGAGTCGCCCACCAGTACCAGCACGCGCGCCCTCTCGATGTCCTGCGGGCGCGGCACGTTGAGCGTCAGATCTTGAAAGTAGGGCGGCTTGCGGATGTAGGTCGACTCTGGATCCCAGGCAAAGAGATCGGCTACGTCCGGGGTGGGGATGGCGTTCCACGTCTCGTTGCCCGTGAACACGTCGGCGTACTGCTCTTCAAACATCGCTGGCTGGAGCGCGTCCGACACCGCCCGGCGCACCTCGTCCTGGCTCGGCCAGATCTCCTTCAGGTACACCGGCTCGCCTTCCCTGTCGTAGCCGATCGGGTCGTCCACCAGGTCGACGTCCACCGAGCCCGCCAACGCATAGGCGACGACGAGCGGCGGCGACGCCAGGTAGCTGGCCTGGGCGTGCGGGTTGATCCGCCCCTCGAAATTACGGTTTCCCGACAGTACCGCCGCCGCCACCAGCCCCGACTCCTCCACCACCTGCGCCACCTCGTCGGGCAGCGGGCCGCTGTTGCCGATGCACGTGGTGCACCCATAGCCGACCAGGTTAAAGCCCAGCTTGTCCAGGTAAGGCGTCAGGCCTGCCGCATCGAGGTAGCGCGTGACCACGGTCGACCCCGGCGCCAAGCTCGTCTTGACGTAGCGCGGCACCTGCAAGCCGCGCTCCACCGCCTTTTTTGCCAGCAGGCCGGCGCCCACCATCACGCTCGGATTGGAGGTATTGGTGCAGCTCGTGATCGCCGCGATCACCACCGAGCCATGCCCCAGCTCCACAGGCCCGTCGCCGTTCGACGCGGGCAGGGTGCCCGTGCGCTGCAGCGCCACCTCGTCCAACCCAAAGCCCTGCTCTGCTGTCGGTGCCTTCAGCGCCGCCTGGAATGCGGCCTGCATCTGCATCAGCGACACGCGATCCTGTGGCCGCTTGGGGCCGGCGAGGCTCGGCTCGACCGTCGCCAGGTTCAGGCTCAGCTCTTCCGAATAGCTGGGCGGCGGCACATCGTCGGTGCGAAACAGCCCCTGCGCCCGCGTGTAGCGCTCCACGAGATCGACCAGTTCCCACGGTCGCCCGGTGTCGCGCAGGTAGCGCAGTGTCTCCTCGTCGACGGGGAAAAAGCCGATCGTCGCGCCATACTCGGGCGACATGTTCGAGATCGTCGCTCTGTCCGGAAGGCTCAGGCGGCTGACACCGGGACCAAAGAACTCGACAAACTTGCCGACGACGCCATGCGTGCGCAGCATCTGGGTCACGGTCAGCACCACGTCGGTGGCGGTCGCTCCTTCCGGCAGCTCGCCGAGCAGCTCGAACCCCACCACCTCCGGCGGCAGCAGGGTAAAGGGCTCGCCCAGCATCGCCGCCTCGGCTTCGATGCCGCCGACGCCCCAGCCCACCACGCCCAGCCCGTTGATCATGGTCGTGTGCGAGTCGGTGCCCACCAGCGTGTCGGGAAACGCGACCCAGCCCCCCTCCGGCTCCTGGCGGTTGCTGACCACCGTCGCCAGGTACTCCAGGTTCACCTGGTGCACGATCCCGGTGGCGGGCGGCACGACGCGGAAATTGTCGAACGCGCTCCGCGCCCAGTGCAGAAACTCGTACCGCTCGCGGTTGCGCTCGAACTCGCGCTGCGCGTTGTACAGGAGCGCGTTGTCGGTGCCAAACATGTCCACCTGCACCGAGTGGTCGATCACCAGGTCCACGGGCACGCGCGGGTTGATCCGCTGCGGGTCGCCTCCCAGCCGCGCCATCGCGTCGCGCATCGCCGCCAGGTCCACCACCACGGGCACGCCCGTAAAGTCCTGCAACACCACGCGCGCCGGCTTGAACGGCACCTCGCTGCCCCCCGGATCGCCCGGCCGCCACGCCGCCAGCCGCTCCACGTGCGTCTGTGTTATCGTCCGGTCGTCAACCTCGCGCAGCAGGCTCTCCAGCCAGATGCGGATCGAAAACGGCAGTCGGGCCATTTTGGCCAGGCCCAGCTCCTCCAGGCGCGCCAGCCGGTAGATGGTCACCGGCCCGGACAGGGTCTCGATCTGCGTCCGGGCTTCGAATGGGTCGTACGGTTCATGCCTCGTGGACATCACTCCTCCTTATAAAAACCCGAGCCCGAATTCGTCGTCGTATCCCAGCTCCTCCTTGGCTTCGTCGCTCATCATCTTTGGATTCCAGAGTGGAGACCAGACCAGCTCCACGTCGACGCCCTTGACGCCGTCTATCCCCCCCAATGTCTGCTTGATATCGCGAATGATCTCCGGGCCCAGCGGGCAGCCGGGGCTCGTCAGTGTCAGGTCGATGTACACCTCGCCAGCTTCTTCCGACCACTCCATGGCGTACACCAGCCCCAGGTCCACAATATTCACCCCCAGCTCCGGGTCCTCGACTTTTTTTAGCCCTTCTGTCAGCTCAGCTTTCGTCGTCATGGTCACTCCACATCTACCAATACCTGGTCCTCTTCGATCTTGACCTCGTACGTCGGGATCGGGATGATTGCCGGCAGCGCTTTCACCTCGCCCGTGCGCACGTCGAACCGCGCGCCGTGACGTGGGCACTCGATCTGGTGATCGACCAGGCTTCCCTCACCCAGCGGCCCACCGTCGTGCGTGCACAGGTTCGCCACGGCATAGATCTCGCCGCCCACGTTGCACAGCGCCACCTCCTCGTCGTCCACGTCAACCACGATCGCCTGCCCCTCAGGCACATCCCCCACACTTGCCGCCTTCTCAAACGCCATCTCTCCCCTCCTCATTCCTGGCATCCGGTATCATACCCGCTTCCCGCTTCCCCAAGTCCCTACTCCCACTCATCCCCATTCCGCGCGTCCTCTTCGTGCCACCCCTCGATCCCGTACGCGCCCACCTTGACCACCTTGAGTGGCAACAGCGCGCACTTGAGGCGGACCGGCCCCAGGTCGATGCCCAGCTCGTCCAGCAGATCCTCCTTGCCCAGGTGGCGCACCTCTTCCAGCTTGCGCCCGATGAGCAGGTCGCTCAGCATCGACGCCGACGCCTTGCTGATGGCACAGCCGACCGCCGAAAATCCGACGTCCTTGATCGTCTCACCATCCTCCTCCAGCTCGATGTCGAACCGGATCCTGTCGCCACACAGTGGATTGCTCTCCTCGTGCGTGATGTCCGGATCGTCGAGCGCCCCGTAATGGTGCGGATGGGTATAATGCTCCAAAATCTCTTCCCTGTAAAAGTCGTCCATCTCTGAATCCTCTTTACCTACCTGTCATTGCGAGCGCAGCGAAGCAACCCCCGCTCGCCCCTGTCATTGCGAGCGAGCGCCAGCGAGCGAAGCAATCTCCACTCACCCACGCATCTCACTCATCAGCGCCGCGAGATTCCCCTCCGAGTCGTGGAAAAACGCCATCCACAGCTCGTGGTCCTCCATCCGCGCCACCAGGTGTGGCTTTTCCACAAACTCCACGCCCCGCTCCGCCAACTCCTCGTATGCGCCCTGCAGATCGTCCACCCGGTAATAGATCGTCGACGTCCCCCCCTCACGCTCGCCGGCCTCTCCCGCCCCCAGCATCAGGCGCACGTTTGCGCAGTCGAAAAAGGCCATACTCGGCACCTGGAACAGAAAGCGCATCCCGAGCATGTCGCGGTAAAAGGCCACCGCCCTGTCCAGGTCGTCGACCATCACGGCGATCTGTCCGATCTCTGATAACTGCGCGTCGCTCATCATACCCCCTTCAATCGATCCATGTACTTCTGGCGAAACTTGCTCACCTTCGGCCGGATCACGATCTGGCAGTAGGGCTGGTACTGGTTGTTGCGATAGTACTCCTGGTGATAGTCCTCTGCCACATAGAATTCGCCGAGCGGCACCACTTCGGTGACGATCGCGTCGTCCCACACGCCTTCTCGCTCCATCTCGCGAATCACGTCTGCGGCGATCTCTTTCTGGTTCTCGTCGTGATAAAAGATGGCCGACCGGTACTGCGGCCCCACGTCGGCACCCTGCCGGTTTAGCGTCGTCGGATCGTGAATCGTGAAAAACACCTCCAGCAGCTCGCGGTAGCTCACCTCGTCCGGGTCGTAGGTGAGCTGCACCGCTTCGGCGTGACCCGTCGTGCCCGTGGTCACCTGCCGGTAGCTCGGGTTACGCACGTGCCCCCCCGTATAGCCCGACACCACCTTTTCGACACCCCGCAGGTGCTCGTACACCGCCTCCAGGCACCAGAAGCAGCCCCCCGCCAGCGTGGCCACCTCTGTGCCATTCTCACTCGTCGAACCGTTCCCCTGTTGGCTCATACAATCTACCTCACGATTTGAAAGTTGAACATCGGCGTCCCCAGCACTCCCAACAGCCGCACCCAGAGGGGCAGCAACATCTCGGTGCCGCGCGCCGTTGTGATGTCGCCCAGGTCGATCACCGAGGGCCAGCCAAAACCTTTCTTCAGAAGCCCTGTGACCTCCGCTTTGGCATCCGGGTCATTGCCGCTCACAAACACTGTGTGGCTGCCCGGAAGCGCCGCCGGGTTGACCATCAGGCTTGCATTCACCGTGTTCAGCGTCTTGACCACGCGTGCCTCGGGAAACGCGCGCTGGATCTGCTCCCCGAGCGAGTCGGTGTTGCTCACGCTCAGTGTCGGGGGCATCCCGGCCGAAAAGTCGAGTGGGTTCGCCACGTCGACCACGATCTTGCCCGCCAGGTTCTCCTCGCCGGCGCTGCGCAGTGCCTCCAGCGAGTGCATGCCCGCCGTGCAGTTGAACACCATCTCGCCAAAAGCGGCCGCATCGGCCATGCTGCCCACCGTCCCCCGGCCGCCTACCCGATCGAACCACTCGTCCAGCTTTTTCGGATCGCGTGTCCCCAGCTTGACGTTGTGTCCCAGCCCGATCAGCCCCGCCCCCAGCGTCTGTGCCACCGTGCCCGATCCCAAAATCCCAATCTTCACCCTACGCCTCCCTTCCGTTCACTCGTGCGCACCCCCTCGCCGCGCTCGCGCACCCCACTCGCTCGCGCCCCCCCTCGAACTCCCGTCTCTCGCCCTTCTCACCGTGAATCTCTCTGTAACCAGCACTAGATCACC
>DATHUZ010000072.1:0-2847 GCA_035461725.1 Anaerolineae bacterium | reverse complement strand
TAAGATCTTGGCTGCATGCATCGTCAAGAGAGCAGTGGCAGACAGATTGTGGAAAGAGAGGTGGTGATTCGACGATAGCGCGTGTGAGGAATGGTGTGTGGATGAGTGTATTGTCGGGTGGAGAAATCAGAAACGAAAGGGGATCAGAAGCTTTTTTCTAGTCCATGGCTTCCAGCGCTGCCAGAAGCGCCTCGAACTCTTCGCGACAAGAGGCGCAACGGGTCAGATGATCCTGCACCAGGGGCATCGCTTCTGCCGGATCGGCCCCGTCCAGCTTCATGTCCACAAAGCGGTCCAATTGCTCAAAGCACTCGTCACAGCCGATCTCGTCCGGACGGGTGGTCATGATGCGGAGCTCGGTGAGGGCCACGCGAACCGCGATTTTCTGCGCCCAGGTCGTAAACCGGCTCTCGCCGCGAAAGGTGTCCAGGTTGTCGAGGATCTTGAGCAGCGCCTCTTGTGCCAGGTCCTCGATGAGCGCGCCCTCCACGTCCGAGCGGTTGGCGATAGAATAGCCCAGGCCACGCACCAGGAAAGCACGCAGATCGGCCAGCGCCTTGTCGCGTTCCGGTCCTCGCAGCTCGTCCAGCCAGGCCTGGTTGGTGCGCTCCTTCATGGCCCCTTCCTCCCCCGGCTTGTCAATTATACCTCAGAAGCGGGCGAGCAGCAAGCGTGCGCGCGACACAACTCTTCTCTTGCCCCTCAGACGCAGTTCGTCAGCCTCGTCTTACCCCTCTACCAATGCAGCAGTGGCTAATGCCCGTCGTGCGCGCCGGCCGGCGTGTGCTCGTGATACGTCCCCTGCCGGTGCAGCCGGTTGTGCACCTCGCGGTGCGCCGACGTCAGCGCCAGCCGCATGCGCCTGTACGCGCGCTCCTCGGCCCGGGTGCCGACGGTGTCGAGGTAGGCGATGGCGCCCTCGATCTGCTCCAGGATGGTCACCGCGTCGGCGGCCGCCAGGAGCGGTGCGCCTTCGACGTCGACCATGACCGGCGTCGAGTGAGCGGCGACCATCTCGGGCCGGCCCGGATGGTGGCCACGCACCAGCAGGGCGAGCCACGCGCTCGCGTCGACGCGCACCGTCCAGTGGCCCGCTGCCTCGCCCGGCGGCACGGCCGTGCTCTCGCGCACCTCGCCGTTCACCACCAGCTCGACGCGGGTCATGGGGAGGGTGACGCTGGCAGCCTGCCAGGTGACGTCCACCGTGCCGCCGCCGCGCGCCATGGCGATGCGGCTGCCGGCCGGCTTGCCGTCGACCAGGAACTCGAGCACCGGGCCGTACGTGACGAACGTCTCGCCGCGCCGCACCGCGTCTTTCCACGCCTCGTAGGTGAACTCGGTGCCGGGCGCCAGGCGCGCGTAGGTGCGCACCGTGCCCACGGCGGTGACGGCGGCCATCTTGTCGGTGCCGCCCACGGCGGGCACCAGGTAACCGCAGTTGAGGTAACGGTACCAGTCGGCGATGGAGTAGGGGTCGATGCCGTGGTACCTGTTGTCCCACGAGGTCATCTCGATCGCGTCGACGTCGCCGGTGACGATGGCCGCGGCGTGCTCGGCGCGCGGGCGGGGAAAGTGGGGCACGACGACGAGGCCGCCCTGCGCCCGGCACTGCCTGGCCCATTCGAGGAGCAGCACCTCGATCGGATCGCCGAGGGCCGACTCGTCGGGGCCGCCCGTGGTCATGGGCGTGATGACCGGCCCGTTGTAGCCGAGCAGAGAGATGTGGCCCAGCACGTGCTGGCGGTTTTCGGTGCCGACGCGCACCAGGTACTCGCCGTCGCCGCCCGCCTCTTTCGAGCCCCAGGTGTTCTTGCCGTCCAAGTCGCCCACGTTGCTCATCATCTCGCCCCACTGGCTGGCGAGCAGGTTGACGACGTTCACTCCCTCGGCCGACCCCTCGAGCATGGCCGACATGGGCGACAAAAAGTGGACGTGCGTGTCGGCGGTCACCCAGCCGCGCTCGCGCCAGGGCAGCACCTTTTCGAGCTCGATCGTGATCTCGGCCATGTCCGCCGTTACCTCGACGATCTTGCGCACGGGCCGGATCTCGAAGCCTTTCGACACTTCGACGTACACCCTGCCCAACGGCAGCTTGAGCGTCGTCTCGCCGGGGATGTAGGCGGCGGCGTGGGCGCGGTCCTGGGCCGACCAGTCGGGCAGGTGCAGCGCGTCCACGCTGTAATCCTCGAAAAAACTCGGGTTCAGGATGCGGTGGCGGTCCACCGGCGCCAGGTACTCGCCCCACTCGCCGTGGACGTGCAGCTTGACCGGTACGGGCCGCGTGCTGCCGCGCTCGACGACGCGCAGCGTCAGCCTCTGCTCGGCGGGGGCGACGCGATAGATCGGACCCTCCGCCCGCGCTTGCTCCAGCGACGAGACGGGGATCGACCGGCTGCCCGCGGAGCCAAAGAGGTGAAAGTGGGCCTCGGGGTGCGACGTGTACTCGACCAGCAGCTCGTTGGGGCTCAGCTCCGGCGGCAGGTCGTGGTACGTCTCGGGCCACGTCTCGTTGGGATAGACGAGGCGCGGCGCCGCCGAGATGACCTGGCCGAGGTCGAGCTGCACCTGGCGCAGCAAGCCGTGCTCGTCCAGGTCGGGCTGAAACGACTCTCCTGCGGGCAGGATCAGGCGCGCCTTGTGGCGTGGCTGCCAGCGCAGTGGCAGCGAGTCGACACTGCCCGCCGAGACGGCCGAGATGACAACCGTGCCCCGCTGCGACTCGAAGGCCGCCGGCTCGAAGCGCAAGCCGGCGATCGTCCTGTCGGGAAAGGGGTTCTGCCACGCCCAGAGCCAATTCACCCAGGGGCCCTCGTCGGCAGCCGATACGCGCATCTGCGCCCAGCCCCA
>DATHUZ010000071.1:0-6764 GCA_035461725.1 Anaerolineae bacterium | reverse complement strand
AGATTTGTCAAAGATGGAGGAGTAAATAGAACCCAGAGTTGTTCCGCTCCACGACCCGCCCAGAAGAACCCTTCGGTTCCTCAGGACAGGCTTCCCGGTCCCTCGTCTCCGGCGCCGCGATCGTCAGGTCGATCTGTTGGTCATCATGGATACGGACGAGTCGTTAATCAACCGCGCGATCGCAGTGAAAAAGGTCTGCCGGCGGCGCTTTGTGTCCAAGGCCGTTTTGTGCACACGCAGGGTTGGGGTTGGATAGAGCCGACAGCCAGGGGCGGGGCGTTTACGAACTCGCCTATGTCGGCTCACTTACCTCCTCTATGGCGAGCAGGATCAAGTCCTTCTGCCCAGGGGCCGAGATACGGCGCGCGTTGAGCAGCATCCGGCGATAGCCGATCTGTTCGAATTCGTGCTCCACCACAAACCCCTCGAATACCTCGTCGTCTGGAATGATCTCTTCGAGCAGCTCGCGCAGCCGCGGGATGTCCCACAGGCGGTTGCCGAGCTCATATAGGAGCTTGCCCTCCGCTTGGGTCGAATCGATGCCGAACGTGCCGTAGAAGGCACGATTGGCCGACTCGACGCGCAGGTTTGCATTGAGGATGACCAGCGGCTCGCGCACCGTGTGCACGATGCTCTCGGCATAGGCCTGCGCGGCCAGAGCAACACGCTCCGCCTCCTTCTGTTCCGTGATGTCGCTGAAGGTGAGGACCACGCCCTCGATGGCGTCGTCGTCGGTGCGGTAGGGACGGATGCGCATCAGGTACCAGCGGTCATCGTGACTGCGCACCTCTTCCTCGTGTGGGGTGAGGGTTTCGAACACGGCCCGCGCATTCCCTGCCCATTCGCCGTCGACCAGGTTCGACAACAGGTGGGTCAGCGGGCGGCCGACATCACCGGGGATGAGGTTGACGATGCGGGTGGCCGCCTGGTTAAAGCGGCGCACTTGCAAGCGGCGGTCGAGCAAGATGATGCCAACGTCAATGCTCGTCAGCACATTGTTCATGTCGTTGTTGGCCCACGTCAGCTCGTCGATGCGGCTCTCCAGCTCGTTGTTGAGCGTCGCCAGCTCCTCATTCACCGACTGGGCCTCTTCCTGCGACGTCTCCAGCTCTTCGTTGGCGCTCTGCAGCTCCTCGTTGGTGGAGCGGATCTCTTCATTCGACGATTGCATCTCCTCGATGACGGCCTGCAGGTACTCCTTTGTGGTCTGCAGTTCGCGCTCCAACTCCTGGACACGGCCGCCAGGGGCGATGTCGTCCTCATCGACCGGGGCCTTCACACGCTGCTCGATCGACGGACGCTCGCTGAACTCGACAAACAGAAGCCCTTCGAGTGAGCCCGGGCGGTGGATGGGGCGGATCACGACGTCGACACTGCTCTCAGCATCAAGGGGCAGGCCGCTGTGCCGCACGACCTTGTTCTCCGATACCGCATGACGAATGCCGGTGGCAACGGGAACGCGCAGCCACTCTTCCAGCATCTGCATCACGTGCCAGCCCCCGGTTTCGCCTGACGCCGGCTGTAGGAATGGCGCGACTTGGCCATACGTAAACAGGATGCGGCCGTCCGCGTCGACGACGAGCGTGACGGGTTGGTAGTGGTCGAGCAATATGCGCTCGAGCTGCTGGCGCAGGTGGAGCTGGCTGGGAGTGGCTGTGACGTCTACGAGCGCGGCGCGGGTCCCGCTCTCCCTCGGCGATTGGGGCTTGACCAGTGGTCGAGCCTTGCCCTCGAGGCGGCGAAAGAGCTTCCACCTGCGGTCGACCAGCTCAAAATAGGGCGCCACCTCGGGCAGCATTTCGGCGGTGCCCAGAAGCAAGTAGCCGCCAGGTTTGAGCGCGTACTCGAAAGTGCCCAGGACGGAGCGCTGCAATTCGGGCTCGAGGTAGATGAGCAGGTTACGGCACGTGATCAGGTGCACGTGGGAAAAGGGCGGGTCCTTGACCAGGCTCTGGGAGGCAAAGACGATCATCTTGCGTACGGCATCCGTCATCACATAGCCGTCGCCATCCGGCTGAAAGAAGCGGGCCAGGCGTTCCGGCGACACGTCGGCCGAAATCGAGGCCGGGTAGTGGCCCCTGCGCGCCACCTCGATCGCCCGCTCGTCGATGTCTGTAGCAAAGATCTGCACCGGCACCTCCTGGCCCAGTGCCTCAATCTGCTCGCGGAACAGGATGGCGATCGAATATGCCTCCTCTCCCGTCGCACAGGCAGTCACCCATGCTCGAAGTGGGCCCTCCGCAGAGTGTTCCTGGAGCAGCTCGGGGATCACGTTTTCCGCCAGTAACTCGAACGCCTCAGGATCGCGAAAGAACTCGGTCACGCCGATGAGCAGATCTTTAAAGAGGGCGCGAACCTCGTCGGGATTGCGGGCCAGGTACGCGGCATAGTCGCCGATCGTCTGGAGCTGGCGAACGATCATCCGTCGTTGGATGCGACGGATGATCGTGTTGCGTTTGTACAGCGCAAAATCGTGTCCGGTGCGCGTGCGCAAGGTGGTGAGGATGTTGTGTATGGCACGAGAGTCATCGTAGGGCATGACTTGAGGCACGAGGCGCTCACCTTGCAGAAAATGGTCGACGTAATTGGCCAATGCTTCAGGAATCGCGGCGGGTGGCAGGACGTAATCGATCACGCCGGTCCCAATCGCGCTGCGCGGCATGCTCGCCTGCTCGGCGGAAGCCGGGTCCTGCGCAATGACGAGTCCGCCGGCTCCCTTGATGGCGCGCACGCCCAGCGTGCCGTCCGACCCGGCGCCGGAGAGAATGACGGCTGCTGACCACTCCCCTCGATCGTCGGCCAAAGAGCGCAAGAAGGCGTCGATGGGCAGGTAGCGCTCGCCTGGACCGTCGCGCTGCTGCAAATGCAGGGTGCCGTCGCGCATGACAAGACCGTAACCGGGCGGGATGACGTACACAACGCCCCGCTCGACCCGCGTGGCGTCAGCAATCTGCTCTACTTCCATCCTCGTCTCGCGCGCCAGGAGTTCTGCGAGAAGGCTCTCCCGATCGGGCGACAGGTGCTGGACCACGACAAAGGCCATGTTGGCGTCCGACGGTGCCGCCTGGAAGAACTCCCGAAGCGCCACCAGTCCACCCGCAGACGCGCCAATCCCGACGATCAGTAGGCGATCGCCAGGCAGTTCGCCGCCCGTGGAGGCACCGCTTGCCCGGACCTCGTCGGTTTGAGCGCTGTGGGCAGGCTCGTCGTTGCCCGGTATCGCTGGTACCGCGTCTTGCGCGTTTTGCGTTGTCATAGTAGCCTCTCTCTTCGCTCGACTATGCGGGCGCGATGCGCCGAGTCTTTCTCTCTACGCCTCCATCTCACACTGGACGCGATACCTCAATCCATAGCCGCCGGCAGCGTGAACCAAAAGGTGCTGCCGTGCCCCACCTGGCTTTCGACGCCCACGTCGCCGCCCAGCTTGTCGACGATGCGGCTCACGATCGACAGGCCGAGGCCGTGGCCATCGGCGCGCGTCGGGTGAAGCTGCATAAAGGGCGCAAAGAGCTGCGACTGCTCTGCGGACGTCAGGCCGGGGCCGTTGTCCCGCACATAGAAGTGGATGGGGGATCGATTCGTTAGCTCGCGGGTTTGTTGGCCCGCCGGTTCATCTTGCTGCTCCGTGTAGCCGACCTCGATCCGCGGGGGGCGGCCGCCGTATTTGAGCGCATTGCTCAAATAGTTGACCCACACCTCCACCACCCACGGTCCGTAGCCGAGGGCGGCGGGCCATGATTTGGGGGCAATGACCTCGGCATCGAGCTCATCGATCAAAGGCGAGAGCCGCTCCCGTGCCTGGCCGAACAACGCACACATCTGGAGGGGCGCGGGCACCAGATCCCGCTCGCGCACCTCGGCAAACATGAGCAGGTCGTCGATCATGCGCCGCAGCCGTTGCCCCGTGCCGGCGATCCTGTCCAGCAGCTGCCTGGCCTCGTGGAGCGGCGTGGTCTCCAGGTCCTCACTCAGAAGCTGCGCGATGCCCACCACGGGTGCGACTGCGTTGCGCAAGTCGTGGGCGACCGTGTAAGCAAATGTGCCCAGGTCCTGGACCTGCTCCGTCAGCTCGGCGATCAGATCGTGCATCACCGTTTCTTCGACAAAGCTGCTGTGTGCGAAGGCAATCGTCCGCGCCAGCTCGCGCCCGCTCGACGGCTTGACCAGGTAGGCGGCCGCGCCAACCCTGGCTGCCTGCTCCGCAAGCTCCAGGTCGTCGTGAGCTGTTAGCACGACGACCGGCGTCGGGCGCGCCTCCTGGATACGGCGCGTCGCCTCGACCCCGTCCATCTCGGGCATCTGCAGGTCCATCACCACGATGTCAGGCTTGAGCTGCTCCACCGCACCAACAGCATCCCGGCCGTCGTACACGACGCCTGCAACCGAATAGCCCTCACGCTCGACCCACTCCTGGATCATCTCGGCCACCAACGCGTCGTCCTCGACGATCAGAATTCGTTCCTTTGTCTCACGCATCCGCTCGCTCCTCACCCGTTCACCTGTGCGACGAGGGGAAAACACAGCTCGGTCACTGCCCCATTGTCATTGGTCATTGTCCACTCGCCACGCAAGTTGGCGCGCGTGATGTTGTCTATCAGCCACAGGCCCACCGACCGACCTCTGCCCTCCAGAACGGCGGGCGGATAGCCCGGCCCGCGATCCCGATACACCAGGCGTACGTGCTTGTCGTCGGCTTCCGTGTGGAGATGGACACGCACGCCCTCCATAGCGCGCCCGTGCTTGGCCGTGTTTGTCACCAGCTCGCACAGGACGAGCGACAGGTGATGGGCCTGCGCGGGGGTCACGCGCACGGGCGTGGGGCTGATCTCCAGGATAAGAGAGTCCAGCTCTTGAGCGGACGCCGCCGCCGTCCGCACAACCTCGCCTGCCAGCTCACCAATGTTAAGGGGCTGCCAGCCACCCGCCGACAGGATCGTATGCACCGCCGCCAGGCTGCCGACGCGGTTCGCGAGGTCGTTCAACACCTCGTCACTCTTCCGCTCACCGCCCTGGCCGAGACGTCGCTTCTCGGCAAAGATCAGGCCGAGGATCGCCGATAGGTTATTCTTGACGCGATGGTTGACCTCGCGCAGCAGCGTGGCGCGCACGTCGGCATCGAGGCGGGCTCGATCGTAGAGCTGCGCGCGCTGCATCGCGATGGCAGCGGTGGCGCCAATTGATTCGGCAAGCGCTTGTTCTCTGGCGTCAAAGGCGCGTGGTTGATCATCCATCACCTGCAGCACGCAGACAGGCGCGCTCTCTGCCCGGAGCAGGATCGACAACACCCCACCCACCTGTCCCTCGCGTTCCCTTGCCATCTCGTTGTGACTGCGCTCGGTCGAGCGCACATCGGTCATAGCTATTGTGCGGCCCACCTCCACCGTCCGCCGGGCCAGCCTCTCCCCAATCTCGATCGCCACGTCCTTGAAAAGCAGCGGCTCAGGCCCATCGAACCGGTCGCAGGCAAGGTGCATGGCGGCCTCGCCGCCTGGGCCATCTCCAAGCCACGCTGCCGCTCCTGCGACACCGAGCAGCTCGCGCAGCGCGTCGAGGGCGGTACCGAGTACCGCCGCCATCTCGACGCTGCCCGCGAGTGCATGGTTGGTGCGGTTGAGTACTTCCAGTTCCTCTGTGCGGCGGAGCAGCTCATTCCGGGCGGCGTGCTCCGCAGTGACGTCGTTGAGTACGGCGCGCCACCGGCCACTCTTGTCGCCGGCCGCTACACCGTCGATGCGGGCGCGGAACTCGCTTGAATCTGTGCGGCGCAGCGTCAGCTCGGCCGTCTCCTGTTTTCCGGACCGCAGCAGGCGCACCACGAACAGATGATAGGCGTCCTGATCCGGGCGTGCGACGTGGCGATGGAACGAGCGGCCCGGCAATCCGTTGAGAAGGGAGCTCAGCATATAGGTTGCGGTCACGTTTGCGCGGGTGATATACCCGTCGGCATCGATACTCACATAGCCGACAGGCGCCTGGTCGTACAGCTCGGCATACTCGTCACGTGCGAGCGCCAGCTCGTTCTGGATTTCGTGAAGCGCCAGGTTCTGCAGTTCCAGCTCGACCTGGTGAACGCGCAGGTCGTGCACCAGCTCTTTCAAGTCGCGCTGCGAATAACCTGCCAGATCGTCGGGCTCGCCCTCAAGCGCGTCCTCGGCCCGTTGGCGCAGGTCATCGAACGCATCACGAGTGTGGGGCGCGTCATCTTGCACATTTTTCACGGCTTGCACGTCGAAACCATCGTCTTTTTCCTCTGCTTCTCGTACGCTTGTGGCGGTCCGCGATCCGGGCAACTCTGCCCTGGCACACGGATTGAACGAATTCCGCGGACCAGCACCCCGCGGAGGTACACACCTTGCTCGACAGCAGGTGCAGCCATGTGGGCGCAAGGATTCGATCAGGATTATACATTGTTATGTGCAAGTGGTCAACCCATAATCGGAACCTGAAGCATTGCCGGAGCCGGATATCCGTGGTATAATAGCAGTGTGCCTGGCAGACGCCTCGCAGCGCAGAACCTTCGAGGGCAACGGCCAGGTCGGCGTGGATGGCATGACACCAGAAACCGTAACAACCCAGCCTACCTACGGCATACCAAGCCGAGGCGAAGGGAGCAGGATGATGGAAGCCAAGGATCTTGTCAGACGATACAGCGCAGGGGAGCGCGACTTTGCCGGCGCCAACCTGAGCGGGGCCATGCTGGGCAGCGCCGACCTGCGCAAGGCCTGGCTGAGCGATGTCAACCTGGAAAGGGTCGACCTGAGCGG
>DATHUZ010000070.1:0-2263 GCA_035461725.1 Anaerolineae bacterium | reverse complement strand
CGTCGTCGGGGTTGGTGTGGTGCGTAAAGTCGAGGGCGAACTCCTGGTATTGATCCGGCGCGTCGAAATCAGTGCCGCTCAGGCTGAGCGGGCCATACTCTGCGCCGCCCGCCAACACCGAAACGCGCGCCACCTCGTCGCCCGACGTGTTGTCGTCGACCTTCAGCCGAAAGTAGGCCACCAGCGGCGTGTCCTTGAGGAACGTCGTATCCCACACCCGGGCGAACGATTCGCCCGCGCCGGGGTAGAGCCTGTAGGCGGTGCCGCCCCACGCCGTCGCGTCCTCCACGCGCTCGCCGTTGCCCCACATCAGGCCGAACGTCCCAAAGGTGTCGTCGGCCAGCCAGCCCACGCTGAGCTGCACCTGCGGCAGCCCGCCGCCGTCCAGCCCGTAGAGCGTCACCTGTGGCTGCGTCGTGCTCATCCCGACGGCGCCGAGCTCGTCCGGCGGCACGTCCGCGCCCAGGTAGATCGTGTCGCTGACGGTCATGGTGCGGCTGAAAGCGTCGCGCGTCTGGACGTACACCCGCTGCCAGCCTGGCTCGCCGCCCAGTACCCACTCCCTCTCCGCGGCGTACGGCTCCCACGCGGCGCCGGCAAAGCAGGCGTCGCTGCTAACCCTCATCTCGGCCGCCGGCGCGAGCCCCGCAAATCCGCCGGCGGTGGAACGGTCATAGATGTACAGGCTGGTGGTCACGCTTTCTGTGGAGAGGGCCTCGTCGTCGATGACCACCGGCGCGTAGGCGGGATCGGTCCCAAAGTCCTGGGTGATGTAACCGCGCCCGTCGCTGTCGCGGCGATAGTAGCCGAGCCCCACCTCGCGCGAGTTGGGATCGAGCAGGTTGGCGCGGTGGCCGTCGCTGGCCATCCAGCCCGCGATGGCGTCTTCGGGCGTGACATAACCGCAGAACGCATTCTCCGCGCCGGCGCTGCCCAGGTAGCCAAAGGCGAGGGCACGGTCGCCGGGCCAGCGGCCGAGCGTGTCCTGGTGGCCGCAAAAGCCGAGGTCCTGATTCTCTGTCGAGTCCCACGAAAACCAGCGGGCGGCGTGGGTCAACTGCCGGTTCCAGCGCAGCGGCGGTACGCCGTTGTCGCGCCGCGCCAGGTTGCCCAGGTAGACCGTCTGCGCTTCCTGGAGCAGCAGCTCGGCGGTTTGAACGGACGGATCGTAGCCATCCTGCGCCAGGACCGGAGCGGCGGTAAGTGCCACGAGCAGCAGCATGCCCAGGCTGGAGCGAATACTTATCATAGGGGCTCTCCTTGTTCCGTATTGCGGTCATTGTGAGTGCGAAAAAGTATACCATCGCTTCGCAAAACGCGCAAATGAGCTGCCCGAACCCCAGCGTTGGCTGTGCGCCGGCTGCGCGTGGGAAAAAGAGGTGCAAAAGCGGAACGGAACCGCCATTTTTTACGTCTTAGAATCGAATTGGGACAGAGGCGCCGCGATGCCGACGTCCCGGGAGCAACTGGGGAGGTTTGACATGCGAGAAAAGACGCGCGTTACACGAATTCTTCGCTGGTTGATCGGCGTGCTGCTCGTGGTGGCTGGGTTGACGGCCACGTGGGCGTGGGGCGAGGTGGCGCAGCTCGCCGAGCCCGAGGCTGGAGCGGACACGATCGCACCTGCTAACCTGTATGCCCTCTGGCAACCGGCCGAGGCACCGCGCCCGACGCTCTTTCGCAGCGACGACGGCGGTGCGAGCTGGCAGCCGCTCGACATTCCGGGCGAGGCCGTGCCCACCGTGTGGTCTGCCGCGCCCTTTGCTACGGCCGCGGGCCAGCCGGTAGCGGTCGCCCTGGCCGATGGCACGCTTCTCGTGTCGGACGACAGCGGCGAGCTGTGGGCCGTCGTGGATCAGGGTTCCCCCGTCCTGAGCCTGGCGTGGGACCAGGCCGGGATCCTCTACCTGGGCACCGCCGGCGACGGCATCTACCGCCTGGCCGCGGATGGCACCAGGGATCCACTCCGCTCTGGCGAGACCGAGCTGGACGAGGGGCAGGTCTACCATCTCGCCACCTCGCAGGGCCGTCTCGTGGCGGCGACGCCCACCCTGCTTTTTACCCGTGACGAGGCCACCGGCGCATGGACCCGGTCCGAGCCGGTGTACGACGGGATCACGGCGCTGGCGGCACTCGATTCGGGCCCGGTCTATGTCGGCACCGAGGTGTCGGGCGTGTGGATGACGGCCGACGCGGGGCAGACGTGGCTGCCGGCCGGTGCCGCGGATCTTGGATTCGCGCCTGGTCAGATGGTTGCCGTGAC
>DATHUZ010000069.1:0-7858 GCA_035461725.1 Anaerolineae bacterium | reverse complement strand
ATCCGGCACAAGATCAAGGTGGACTATCCAGACGAAAAGATCTACTATCAGATCTTGCAGCGCGAGTGCGCGCTGCGCGGGCTCGATCTGCCGCCAGAGGCATTCGTCTACCTGATGCAAAAGCACTATATCGGCGCCGATCGAAATCTCCGTTCCTGTCACCCGCGCGACCTGCTCGACCAGATCGCGGATATCGCTGCCTACCTGAACACCTCGCCGGTGCTCTCGAAGCAGTTGATCGACGCGGCGTGCGATTCGTACTTTGCGGACCTGTAGGTGTAGGGGATGATCCGGGTTGGAATCTTGACGGTAAGCGATCGCGGCTCGCGCGGCGAGTACAAGGATCTGAGTGGGCCGGCGATCGGAGAGGTGGTGGTGAACAGGCTCGGCGCGCAGGTGACGCGGGAGGAGATGGTGCCCGACGAGCGGCACGAGATCGCCGCGACGCTGCGCAGATGGGCCGACGAGGATGGGCTCGACCTGGTGCTGACCACCGGCGGCACGGGTATGGCACCGCGCGACGTGACACCCGAGGCGACGCGCGAGGTGATGGAGCGTGAAGCGCCGGGCCTGGCCGAGGCGATGCGCGCCGCAAGCCTGGCGGTGACGCCGCACGCAATGTTGTCGCGCGCGGTGGCGGGTATCAGAGGGCAGACTCTGATCGTCAACCTGCCCGGCAGCCCGAAGGCGGTGCGTGAGAACCTGGAGACGATCCTGCCGGCACTGCCGCACGCCATCGAGCTGCTGCAGGGACATAAGGGAGCGGACAGGCACCCGGATGAACGAGTAAATGAGTAAATGAGCAAATGTAGGAGTATGCAGGGTTGCTCATTTGCAGATTTGCGTATTTTCTTGTTTGCGTATTGGAGGGGAAAGGATGCAGGCGGATCTGCTGGTGTATAACGCAGCGCAGGTGGTGACCGTGGCGTCGCCCGAAGGCCCCAAGCGCGGCGGGGCGATGGCCGAGCTGGGGATCATCCCTGATGGGGCGGTCGCGATCCGCCAGGGACGTGTGCTGGATGTTGGGCCTTCTGACGAGCTGCGCAGCCAGGTGCGGGCGACGCAGACGCTGTACGCGGGCGGCCACGTCGTGCTGCCCGGCCTGGTAGATCCGCACACGCACCTGGTGTGGGCGGGCGAGCGGGCGGCCGAGTTTGAGATGCGCGTGGCGGGAGCGACGTACATGGAGATCATGGCCGCCGGCGGGGGCATCATGAACACGGTGCGCCAGACCCGAGAGGCGAGCGTACACCAACTCGTCGCCCAAACGCTGCCGCGCGTGACGCGGATGCTGGAACACGGCACCACGACCGTCGAGATCAAGAGCGGCTATGGGCTGACGATCGAGGACGAGATGAAGCAGTTGGACGCGATCGAAAGGTTGGCAGAAGCGACGCCGGCGACGATCGTGTCGACTTTTCTGGGCGCGCACGCCGTGCCGGCCGAGTACCGCGACAGGGTGCGCGAGTACGTGGACGTGGTGGTCCACCAGATGATCCCGGCGGTGGCGCGACGCGACAAACGACCGGCCTTTTGCGACGTGTTTTGCGAGGAGGGGGCTTTTTCTGTGGCCGAGTCGCGGCGCGTGCTAGAAGCGGCGCGGTCCCACGGAATGGGGTGCAAGATCCACGTGGACGAGTTCAAGGCGCTGGGCGGCACGCGGCTCGCGGTGGAGATGGGGGCTACGTCGGCCGACCACCTGGTGTGCACACCGCCAGACGAGATCGAGATGCTGGCAGCCTCGGACACGATCGCGGTGGCGCTGCCGGGCACGCCCTTTGGCCTCGGACAGTGCGACTATACGCCCGCACGAGCGCTGATTGATGCAGGTGGTGCCGTAGCGCTGGCAACCGACTGCAACCCGGGCACCTGCTGGTGCGAGAATATGCAGTTGATGATCGCACTCGCCTGCCGCTACATGGGGATGACTCCGGCAGAGGCGATCAGCGCGGCGACCATCAATGCGGCGCACGCGCTGGGGCTGGGCGCAGAAGTGGGCAGCCTGGAGCCAGGCAAGCGGGCAGACTTGATCTTGCTCGACGTGCCGTCGTACCAACACCTCGGGTACCGGTTTGGGACGAACCTGGTGGACGGCGTGATCGTGGGGGGGCAGATGCTGTAGCCCTGGCGAGAACGGTGCAGTTCTCAACCCCGCTGGATGACGACCGTCGAGGTGGACCAGCGGGGTTGTGTTATGCCATGGACCGGGAGACACCGGCTCTACTCTTCTGTCTGACTGGGAGGCATTGGAGATTCGATGAAGCAGGTGACAATGGGTGTGCGCAGGCTGTTTGGGACTCTGCCCGGGCTGCTCGTGGTGGCCGTGGCATGGGACGCGCTGTTGGTGGCAAGCCTGGCGCCCTTTTCGGGGCCGCTGCGCCCGTTGGGGCTGGTCGACCTGTTCGGGGTCGACCTGGGTGCTACGCACAGGGTGGCGCGGATCATCATGCTCTATCACGCGCTCGCAGTGCCTTTCGTGGCAGCACTCGTGTATCTCGTGCTCGACCAGGTGCCGATGGGGCCGCCAGAGGAGCAACGGCGGATCCGGCGGTCGATCGTGGTGCCGGTGACGGCGGGATACATGCTGACAAGCGTCGGGGGGATGACATTCGCGTACGGCGGCAGGAGCTGGATCGCGCACGGCTTGTTTCTGGTGGGGCTGTCGTTGGTGTTCTATGCGGGAGTGCTGCTGGCCGTCGCAATGTGGCCGTCGCGGCGATGGGCAACCGATCGGGCGCTGCACGTCCACGTCGCCGGGGTGCCGGTGGAGCGGCTGGCGTTTTTCATCATCGCCATCTTTTTGCTCGTGTCGGCCGCGTTCGGTGGCGCGGCAGGGGCGTTTTTCGGCAATGGGTTCGAGGCGTTTCTGGCCGAGGACATTGTCCGGGAGCCGGTGCACTCGACGTTTGAGCTGATGATCATCGCCCACCTGCACATCATGCTGACGCTGATCGACGTGGCCATTCTACTGCTGGTGATCCGCTTCTATCGCCTCTCGGGGTGGGTGCAAAAGGCCGCGGTGCCGATGACGCTGTTCGGCACGATCGTGATCACCTTTGCCGCGTGGTCGGTGGTGCGCTGGGAGGGTGCGCACCGGGTGATCAACGTGGGCTCGGCCTTTTTGCTGCCGGGCGCGGTGCTGGTGGCGATATGGGGGTTCGCCTGGCTGATGCGCGAGGCAGGAGCCGGTGCGAGTGCCGGCGCCAAGCTGAAGGCGCTGCTCAGAGAGCCGATCCGGCTGGGCATCTTTTTTGAGCTGATCTTTGTGAACGTGGTCGTTACGACGCCTGGCGTGTACGTGGCATTTAACCTGGAGCGGTACCGGTCGCCGGCCTATACCGAGGTGGAGCGAGGCATCCTGGTGGGTCACTGGCACGTCCTGGCCACGCTGTCGGCAGTGGTGCTCCTCTTTTTGATCGCCGACAGGCTCGCGCAGGAGCCGGGGTCGTGGCTGGCGCGGCGGTGGGTGCGGCAGGCGGTAGGGTGGGGCCTGCTGGCCGGCTCGACACTGGCGTTCGTGTTTGTGAACGTGTACATGTTTCGGCTGCCGGGGCAGGAGAAGGCATGGACGGTGCCCATTTTCGAGACCGGGATCGCGCTGAGCCTGCTGGCGCTCGCACTCTGGACGGCGGTGGCACTGGCAGATCGGGTAAAGACGGGCATGGTGGACTGACGGGGTTCGCGCTGCACGTGCAGGAAGACCTGGTCGCCGGGCGAGAGATCGTCGTCGAGCGCTTTTTGCGAGGGGCGCCGTTTCATGGCACCGGCGCCGTTTGCGAATGTGGGGCTGTTAGGGTTGATCGTTCGGTGGGAACCGCGAAGGGAGGAACATAGATGAACGTTGGATGGATAGAACTGCTGGTCGGGTTGCTCGTGCTGGTGCTCTTTCTGGTGCTGGTGGCCGGCGCCGTGGTCGCCGCGATCTGGTATTCGAGGCGAGGGGTGAGCGCCCCAAGAGAGCCACGGATGCCGCCGCCAGGCGCGCTGACGACGCAGGAGGATGCGCTGGAAACGGTGCGCAGGCGCTATGCGCGGGGCGAGATCACGCGCGAGGAGTACCTGGAGATCCGCCAGGAGCTGATGAACGATCGGGTGTAGGCCTGTTCCCGACGTTGGGACCGGCTATCGCGCCGGGCACAGAGGCGGGCGATGGTGCCGAGCGTGACGCGCGGGCGGCGAGGATGCCGCCCGGGGCGTAATCTGCTGCACGTATCACTTCTACCCCCATTCTCCAGGTTGAGGGCGTGGCCCAAGAGTGTGAACAACGCGCCGAACGATGGCCGATTCTGATCCACCGTGAGCGAATGTGGGCGGCCGTTTCCGGTTTGGCCTTATCTCTGTTCTGTGCTAGAATGCGCCTTCACGTGGCACAATTTGTGCGGAACCAGGTGGGGTGAACTATGAAGGTCCTGTTGGTCAGTCCAAAGTCGAGTGTGTGGAATTCGCGCAAGCACATCCACATGGGGCTCGGATACCTGGCAGGGTCGCTGCTTGCGGCCGGCTATGATGACGTGACGCTGTTCGATGCCGAGGTGGAGGACGAGACGATCGACGCGCACCTGGCGCGGACGCGTTACGACGTGGTCGGCATCTCCAGCCCCACCCCGCTGATCTATGAGGCGTGGGCGGCGGCCGCGCTGGCCAAGGCACAGGGTGCGGTCACGATCCTGGGTGGCCCCCACCTGACGCTGATGCCTGACGAGTCGATGGAGCGGGACGAGGTGGACCTGGTCGTGCGCGGCGAGGCGGAAGAGACGCTGGTCGAGATCCTGCACGCCCTTGAGCGGCCCGAGTTCCGAACCACCGAGTCCGGGACGCCAAGCCTCTGCCTGCCAGATGACCCCTGGTCGACGATCGCCGGCCTGACCTACCGTAACCTTGAAGGCGAAACCGTCCACAACGTGCCACGCGCCCTGCGCAAGGACGTCGAGAACATCCCGTGGCCGGCCTACCACCTGTTCAAGATCGACCGCTATACGAACCTGCAGCCGCTGACGGACGGGCTGGACCCACACGCCCGGGCGTACACGATCGTCACCAGCCGCGGCTGCCCGTACCAGTGCATCTACTGCTCAAAGCCGATCACGGGCAACACGTGGCGGGCACGTTCACCCGAGGACGTGGTCGCCGAGTGGCGCTACCTGGTGGAAGAGATGGGTGCGACAGAGATCGGGATCACCGACGACGTGTGGAACCTGAAGCTGGAGCGCGCGAAGGAGATCTGCCGGCTGCTGATCGACCAGGGGCTGACGCACGTGCCGTGGGTGACGGTGCACGGGATGCGCGCCGACCACACCGACGCCGAGCTCTTCCGGCTGATGAAGCAGGCGGGCTGCAAGCGGGTGGGGTTTGGCGTGGAGAGTGGAAACCAGGCGGTGCTCGACGCGATCAAGAAACGGCAGACGCTGGACGACGTGCGGCAGGCGTTCCGCGATGCGAAAGCCGCGGGCTTGCAGACGATGGGCTTTTTCATCTTTGGCCTGCCGGCGGATACTGCCGAGTCGATGGAGGATACGATCCGGTTTGCGCTGGAGCTGGAACCGGACATGGCGAACTTTATGATCGCGGCGCCCTATCCTGGCACCGAGCTGTGGGAGATTGCGCGGCGGGATGGGAAGCTGTACAGCATGGACTGGCGCGACTATGCCATCCACGACGAGAAGGCGCGTTACGAATTGCCGTCGCTGCCGCCGCAGCTGGTGGAGCGCAAGTGGCGCGAGGCGAACCGGCGGTTTTATCTGCGGCCCAGGCAGTTGTGGCGTAAGGCGACGAACGTGGACACGTGGCGGCGGCTGCCCGATTACATCGCCAATGCCGGCCGGATTTTCCTGGGCCGCGAGGGAGACGCGCGCGGATAGGCTGATCGATCTGCTTTTCCCCCTTTCGTTTCACAAACTCTGTTCCAAAACGGCTGGCGCCGGTCTCTGACCGAGCGCCGGCCGTTTTGGATCTGTTGCAATTCTGAATACGCCCTCTGAATACGCCCTTGGGACACTGACACTACGCCCCGTGCGCGGCTATACTGTTGGCAGACGAGCGGGATGAAAGGGGGTAGATGCCATGAACTCTGGCAGAGCATTTGTCACCGACGGACTGACCCGTCACTTTGGAGAGGTGGTTGCCGTCGACCACCTGACCCTGGAGGTCCAGGCCGGGGAGGTGTTTGGCTTCCTCGGTCACAACGGCGCCGGCAAGACGACCACCGTCCGGATGCTGAATGGGCTGCTGGAGCCCACGTCGGGCACTGCGCGGGTGCTGGGGCTGGGACCCATCGAGCAGGGCTCTGCCTTGCGGCAGCGCACCGGGGTGCTGACAGAGACACCATCCCTGGATGAGCGCCTAACAGGGCGGGAGAACCTGGAGATCTATGCCGCGCTGTACGGGGTGCCCCGGCGCGAGATCGCAGCCCGCGTGATGGAGCTGATGGGCATCTTTCAGCTCGACGACCGGGCGGATGAGAAGGCCGGCGACTATAGCAAGGGCATGAAACAGCGCCTCGCCCTGGCCCGAGCCCTGATCCACCGCCCGGAGCTTCTCTTCCTGGACGAGCCGACCTCCGGCCTCGATCCGGTGGCGACGCGGCTGGTGCACGACCTGATCACGCACCTGAGCCGCGACGAGGAGCGCACGGTCTTTTTGTGCACCCATGACCTGGACGAGGCGCAAAAGCTGTGCGACCGGGTGGCCGTGCTGGAGCACGGGAAGGTCGTGGCGCTGGGGACGCCGGCGGAGCTGGCGAGCAAGATCGGGCGCGGCCAGCGGCTGGAGCTGCAGGTGGCGCGCGGCGATGAAGAGACGGCGCTCCGCTTGCTCGCGGCGGCCCCGGGTGTGTCGGCGCATCGAGAGAACGGCAGCCTCGTCGCCGCCGGGGCAGAGTGGGCGGCGATTCCCGGACTGGTCACGTCCTTGGCCTCTGCCGGGGTGCACATTTACCGGGTGGCACCCCAGGAGGCCTCTCTGGAGGACGCCTACTTTGCCCTTCAGCAAGATAAGGAGGAGATGTCATGAACTCGTACACAGTGGAGGCGATTGTCCGCAAGGATCTAAAAGTCGTCTTTCAGAATAAGGGGGTGTCGGTCCCCCTGATCATGGCACCGGTGATCATGCTGGCCCTTTTGCCGGTAATGGCACTGGTGGCCACGTCTGGGGAGATGTCCAGCGCAGACAGCGCGCAGTTCGACAAGCTGTTCCAGATGATGCCGCCCGGGTTACTGGCGGCGCTGGCAGGCTACGACGGGGCCCAGAAGTACGCCCTGTTCCTCCTGGTCTACGGAGGGGCGGCTCTGTACACGCTCCTGCCCCTGATGGTCGTGACGACGATTGCCGCCGACAGCTTTGCAGGGGAGAAGGAGCGCAAGACGCTGGAGGCGCTGCTCTACACACCGGCGACCGACTGGGAGCTGCTGCTGGGCAAGCTGCTGTCGGCGTGGCTGCCGGCGCTCGGGATCTCGTGGGGCGGCTTTCTGCTCTACACGGTGATGGCCAACCTTGCAGCGTGGCCCGTCATGGGCAGGGTGTTCTTTCCAACGACGATCTGGGTGATCCTGGCGGTATGGGTGGCACCGGCAGCGGCCGGGCTCGCGTTGGGCGCAATGGTCCTGATTTCGTCGCGTGCTCGCACCTTCCAGTCAGCCAGTCAGCTCGCCGGCGTGGTGGTTCTGCCCGCGTTTTTGCTGCTCGGCAGCTCGCTGTTCATGGTCATGTGCTTTGGCCCCTGGCTGATGGCGCTCTTTGGGCTGGTGTTGTGGGCGATCGACGTGGCACTGGTGTGGCTTGGCCGGCGCAGCTTCCGGCGCACCAACCTGGCGACGCAGATCTAGGCGATGAGTCGGGTGATCAGGGTGCCATGAACGAGGTA
>DATHUZ010000068.1:0-5354 GCA_035461725.1 Anaerolineae bacterium | reverse complement strand
GCCATCATTCGGTGCCCGTGCGGGCGTTGAGTCGTTGATCGCCGAAAAAGAATGACATCAAGCCAGGTCCCGGAGAGCTACCACGTCGTGGCGGCAGTCGGCGCCGAGCATCAGCTCTGCCCACTGCTGTCGCTCGCCTGCGCCGTCGCGCACCGCCAGGGTGGACACGTCACCCTCCTCCACGCAGCCCCCGCCAGCGACCGCCCGGCGTGGCTGGAAGTTGGCACGGGCCCAAAGCATACCACGGATCTGCCCAGCACTTGTGATGATGTACAGGTTGACGTAGAGGTCTGCAAGGGCGATGATGCAGCCTCTGCCATCCTTCACTGGGTAGGCGCCGAGGAACCGGACCTTCTCATTCTCGGCTGGCGCGGCAATCGCGGCGGGGGGCGCTACCTGCTTGGCTCCACGCTCGATCCTGTCGTGCAGCGCGCACCGTGTGACGTCGCAGTCGTGCGGGCAGAAGGCGGCAAGCCGGCGCTCGACCTCGACGTCACCCAGATCGAGCGCGTGTTGGTGCCGGCTGCCGGTGGGCCGAACGCAGGCCTGGCCGTCGATCTCGCCCTCATCCTCTCGCCCGACGTGCAGGTGACGGTGGTGAACATTGCGCGTTCGGCACAGGGACAGGTGGGCCTGTCGCTGAGCGAGGAGCGCCTCCAGGAGATCCTCGAGCCGTGGGCCTATGAGCCACGCGTGGTAGGCAAGGTCGTCCAGGGTGACTCGATCATTCAAGCCATCCTGGCGGAAGCAGCGCGTGGATACGACCTGGTGATGATCGGTGCCAGCCAGGAGAGCTACCTGGATCGTGTGCTGTTTGGCAATATTCCCCAAACTGTCGCCGCCCGCAGCCCGGTTCCCTCGGTTGTCATTCGTAGGGACACGCCAGGGGCACGGGTAGGTAGCCTGCTGCGGCGTGCCGGCTGGCAGGTGTTCGAGGTTCTGCCCACGCTCGAGCTGTCGGAGCAGATCGAAATCTACAAGGCGATCCGTGCCGGCGCCCAGCCGAGCGTCGACTTTTACATCATGATCGGCCTGTCGGCGGCGATCGCATCCCTTGGCCTGCTGCAGAACAGCGCGGCAGTGATTATCGGGGCCATGCTGGTTGCCCCGCTCATGTCGGCTATTTTCGGCCTCAGCCTGGGCATGGTGCGGGGTGATCTGCGCCTGCTGCACCGATCCGCATCGGCAACGCTGCGCGGCGTGCTCCTTGGCGTCGCCGTCGGCATCGTCCTCACCCTGATCATGCCCGCCCAACCACTGCCCGGCGAAGTGCTCGGCCGTACAGAGCCAAGTCTACTCGACCTGGGGGTTGCGCTTGCCTCGGGTGCGGCCGGGGCGTACGCCCTATCGCGCAAAGGTGTGTCGACCGCGCTACCGGGGGTCGCCATCGCCGCCGCCCTCGTCCCGCCGCTTGCCGTGGTGGGGATCGGCATCGCCCGCATGGAGAGCTCTGTAGCAGGTGGCGCACTACTCCTTTTTATGACCAACCTGGTGAGCATCATCGCTGCCGGCGGACTCGTGTTTTTGTGGCTCGGGTTCCGCCCGCTCCCGGGTCAAACAGTGAGGACGAGGGTGTTTCGCGGTGGAGTCGCAGGCACTGTCTTTATGCTCGGGATCCTCACGGCACTTCTGGCAACCTTCACAGCCCGCTCCATCCGTGAGGCAACGCTGCGCCAAGAAGTGCGCGAGGCGCTGACTGCCGAGATCACGTTGATGGACCGCGTGGATTGGACAGATGACTGGGATATGGAGCTGCTCTCTGACGGCACCCTTCACCTCGACGTGACGGTGCGCTCGCGCCGCGCGCTCGCTCATACCGAGGTGGTAGCACTCCAGGAGCGGGTGGCCAGGCGTCTGCAGCGGACGGTGGCCCTGCTGCTGACCGTTATCCCGAGCACGCGGCTCGATCCGTTCATGCCGCCGACGCCCACACCCACGGCAGAGCCGAATGTGACCCCCACCTTAATGCCGAGCGATACCCCGAGCGGCGCCCGGCACCTACCACTGCGTCTCGGCAGTGAGGCGCTGGCTTTGCGTAACGACGTGCCGGGCGCAGGCACCCACCCGACAGGAGTGGCTGATGCTACAGCTATGGCTTGTTCTTGACAATCCGTCCCTGCTCAACGACGTTCTAGCGGCGTGGACAGAGGTGGGCGCGCGCGGGATCACCATTCTGGAGAGTACCGGAGTGCACCGCGTCCGCTCACGCGCCAGTCGCCAGGATCTGCCTTTCATGCTCGGCTTCAGCCGGCTGCTGCGCACCGACCAGGTGGGCCACTATACGCTCTTTGCCGTCGTGCCCGACATCGAGTTTGCGGAGCGCCTGGTGAGCGCGACCGAAAAGATCGTGGGCGATCTTGCCCAGCCGAACACGGGCGTGATCTTTGCCACACCCGTCCTGGCGACCTGGGGGCTGCCTAAGCAATCGTCCGGCCCGGGAGAAGACGAGGCGGACGATGCGCGCGGGGATGGAGGCGAGAGAACCGGAGATATGGGCAGCGAGGCCCGGAGCTGAATCACATGGTGTGGATCCGCTTTCTTGCCAGCAGTATCGTCCTCGTCGTCTCGGCCGTCAAGATGGCACAGTACGGTGACGTCATCGCGGTGCGTACACGTCTGGGAGGTATGTTCATTGGCGTGCTGCTGCTTGCCGGCGCGACGTCGCTGCCCGAAATGTTGACCATGATCAGCTCCTTTCGACTGGATGCCCCCGGCCTGGCAGCCGGTAACATGTTTGGCTCGAACATGTTCAACATGTTCCTGCTAGCTGTCCTCGACCTGCTGCACCAGCACGCGCGCATCCTGCGCCGCGTCGCAATGACCCACGCCCTGACCGCTGCGCTCGGCAGCGCCATGATCGGCCTTTCCATCTTTTTTATCCTCGGCGACATCGACCTAAAGATCGGCTGGATGGGCCTGGACAGCCTGACGCTGATCCTCGTCTACATCGCCGGCATCCGCCTCATCCAACAGAATGGGCAGGCATCGAGCACAGCGGTAGAGGTCGCCCCTGTCGAGACCGTGATGCCGCTGTGGCGAGCGGCCACCGGCTTTCTCGTCGCTACCGGCGTGCTCGTGTTGGTGACGCCACACCTGGTCGGGTCCAGTGCCGAGATCGCCGAGGTCACAGGGCTGGGCGTTGGCTTGGTCGGAACTACGCTCCTGGCGATGGTGACTTCACTGCCCGAGACGGTAGCGGTGGTGGCTGCGTGTCGGCTGGGCGCGTATGACATGGCGGTGGGTAACCTGTTCGGCAGCAATGTGTTCAACATGTTCGCGCTTGGGGTGGCCGATGCATTCTACACGCCGGGGCGCCTTCTGGGCGCCATCGATCCGGCGTTTGCACTGGTCGGCATGCTTGGCCTGCTTCTCACCAATCTCGCCCTGATCGGCAACATCGCCCGTGTCGAGCGTCGCCTCCTGTTTGTCGAGGCCGATGCGCTGTTGATCCTACTCGTCTATTTGGGCGGAATGATCTTTCTCTACGTGAAGGGCATCGGGTGACAGCCCTCACCCCACCCGGTGCGACTCGTGGCCTCGACGCATTTCCTCTGCCCGAGAGCGGGCTGTGTGCATCGCCGGCGGTCAGGGTGATACACTTTGCAGTAGCCCTAGCCAGAGAGCTTGTCCGGTTTGCTTTCGGCCGCACTGTATGTTATAATCGCGTTTTGCCAGGAGGGGTAGCATAGTCCGGCCTAATGCGCGCGTCTCGAAAACGCGTGAGCCGAAAGGCTCCGAGGGTTCGAATCCCTCCCCCTCCGCCAGGTAATTTGCGATTTCAGATTTTCGATATACGGTTGGGGCTGCGCTTGAACCGCAAATCGCAAGTCGTGAATCGGTAGATGTAATTTGACAACTGGCAGGAATGTCAGTATACTTGGTCGCCAAATGACCCGGGCGCGGGTTGCTGGGTCCGGGTGGGGGCAGCAATCAGCCACCCTAGCTCAGCAGGCAGAGCAAGCGCCTTGTAAGCGCTGGGTCGTCGGTTCGAATCCGACGGGTGGCTCTAAAAAGAGCAGGTGTCGACGAATGCCCACGTAGCTCAGTCGGCAGAGCACTCCCTTGGTAAGGGCGAGGTCATGGGTTCAAATCCCATCGTGGGCTCTTTCTGGCGGCGCCAGACTGAGGAACTTGAACTGCATCAGGAGGTTGTAGATGGGCAAAGCAAAGTTTGAGCGAACCAAGCCGCACGTCAACGTGGGGACGATTGGGCACATCGACCACGGCAAGACGACGTTGACAGCCGCCATCACCAAGGTGCTGAGCATGAAGGGGTGGGCGAGTTTCCGCGCCTTTGACAGCATCGACAACGCGCCGGAAGAAAAGGCGCGCGGCATCACGATCGCCATTGCCCACGTCGAGTACCAGACGGAGAACCGTCACTATGCGCACGTGGACTGCCCGGGGCACGTCGACTATATCAAGAACATGATCACCGGCGCGGCGCAGATGGACGGCGCCATCCTGGTGGTGGCGGCGCCAGATGGCCCGATGCCGCAGACGCGGGAGCACGTGCTGTTGGCGCGGCAGGTTGAGGTGCCGGCGATGGTGGTGTATCTGAACAAGGTCGACATGATGGACGACCCGGAGCTGTTGGAGCTGGTGGAGCTGGAGCTGCGGGAGCTGTTGAGCAGCTACGGTTTTCCCGGGGACGACATTCCGATTGTGCGGGGCAGTGCGCGGAGCGCGCTGGAGAGCACGAATACAGACCCGAACGCGCCCGAGTACGAGTCGATCTGGGAGCTGATGCGGGTGGTGGATGAGTACATTCCGACACCGGAGCGCGAGATCGACAAGCCGTTCCTGATGCCGATCGAGGACGTGTTCAGCATCAAGGGGCGAGGCACGGTGGTGACGGGGCGCGTGGACCGTGGGCGGGTCAAGACGATGGAAGAGGTGGAGATCATCGGGCTGCGGGAGACGCGCAAGACGGTGGCGACGGGCGTCGAGATGTTCCGCAAGATCCTGGACGAGGGGATCGCGGGGGACAACATCGGGGTGCTGCTGCGAGGGATCACGCGCGAGGACGTGGAGCGGGGGATGGTGCTGGCCAAGCCGGGGAGCATCAAGCCGCACACGACATTCATGGGCGAGGTGTACGTGCTGCGCAAGGAAGAAGGTGGGCGGCACACGCCGTTCTTTGCCGGATACCGGCCGCAGTTCTACGTGGGCACGCTGGACGTGACGGGGGCGGTGGAGCTGCCGGAAGGTGTGGAGATGGTGATGCCGGGCGACAATGTGAACCTGAAGGTCAAGTTGATCACGCCGGTCGCCGTCGAGTCTGGCTCGCGCTTTGCCATCCGTGAAGGTGGTCGTACCGTTGGCTCTGGGGTCATCACCCAGATCATAGAATA
>DATHUZ010000067.1:0-3179 GCA_035461725.1 Anaerolineae bacterium | reverse complement strand
CGCATTTCACCCCCCCCCACCCCCCCCTCAAGGGGGGGGAGAGAGGTGCTCGCCTGGAGGGGGGGGAGATCTTTGAGGGTGGGCTGCCTGTTCATGGGAATGAGACTTAACGGTAGGCGAGACGGAAGGTGAGGTAGAAGCTGGTGTGGATCGTAAAGTTGGGCGATTCCTGGGTGCCGAGGCCGAGGCCGGTGACGCGGTCGCTCGGCATGCCGCCGATGCTGACCCAATAGGAGCCGAGGGTGTTGTACATGCCAAAGTCGACGGCGCACCCGGGCGGCGCGTCGGCCTTGACCGGGAGGGGGGCTGCTCCGCCGGCCCACTGGATGAGCACCGTCTGGCCCGCGGCACGCCGTCCCTGCTGGTCGATCACCTCGATGAAAATGCTGTGCTTGCCCGCCGATTCCTGCTCGTTGGCCCAACGCGCTTCGACGAGGCGCCAGTGGAGCTGCCCCTCGCTCGTTCCTACAGGCTCGATGCGCACACCCAGGCCGGCGAGGCGCGGATCGACGACGCGCGCCGGCAGGGTGGGGCGCGGAGTAGGCACGGGCGTGTGGGGCGCGGTGGCCGGCGCGCGCTGTGCGCGCCGGGTCGGTGTCTCTGTAGGTGAAGGGGTGAAGGTCGCGGTATCGGTTGGCAATGGGGTGATGGTGGGTGTATGGGTGGGGGTGGGGGTATCGGTGGGCAGCGGAGTGTGCGTCGGGGTGGCGGTGAAGGTGGGGCGCAGGGTGCCGAGTGGCGCCGGCGGCGCCAGCGCGGCGGCAAGCACCTGGTCGCTGCTGCTTTGGTGCACTCCAAATAATGCGAACAGCACCAGCCCGACCAGGGCCAGGGCAACCACGGCGAGCAGCCCGACCAGACCACGCCAAAAGCCCGGCCGCTGGAAAAGAGGCACGGTGGGGCGCCTGGCGGCGCGGGTCGGTGTGGGTGGAGCGCTGGCCACATCACGCGCCCGGGTGGCGAGCAGCACCGGTGCCGGCCGGGTCTGGTGCAGCGCTTCCAGGCCCGCGCGCGCCGTCTCGTTGGCGGGGTTGAGTGCCAGCACACGCTCCAGGCAGTGGGCACGGCCCTGCGGCGTGTCGAGAACCGAGCTGAGCCACAACCAGGCCGCCTCTGAATCGGGATGGCGGCGCACGGCGCGCGTCAGCATCTCCCGCGCCAGGTTCCGATCACCAGCCCGCGCCGCAGCGATCCCACGATCGAGCAGCGGGCTGCGGGAGATCATCGCGTCACTCTCTTGAACAGGGGTACCGGCAGCAAGGCACCCACGAGCACGAGGGCAGCCAGCACCACGCGGCCCGTCCACGCCGACTCGCGCAGCAACGCCTCGGGCAGCACTCGCCAGAACTCGACGCGGACAACGTCGAAGGTGTGGAGCAGGTAACCCAGGGTGGCACCGAGAATGACGAGGAGCAGCAGGCGGATGACGACCCGGCGGCGCACACCGGCACGCGCCAGGTGGCGACCACTCGCGCCGGCGACGATCGCCGCCACGCCCCCTGCCAACAGCAGGTCGACGCCATCCGGGGGTGGGGGGACACGCGACGTGACGGGCGGCACAGGCTCGGCCTGCCGGGTGGGCAAGGGGGCGGGTGACGCGACCGCCTGTGCCTCTGTCGGGGGCGGCGTAACACTCGGCTCAGCAGGAGCCGGCGGCGTGGGCGACGGCGTGTCGGGCGGCAGCGTCGCGGGTGCCACCAGTGTGATGCTGGCCACCTGCGACTCGCCGGCCGCGCCGCTCGCGGCCCGAAAGTCGACACGTCCCGGACGTGATAGGGCCACCGTGCCCTCGGCCATGCCGTTTCTGGTCTCTGTTGAGATGGGGGCCAGGTAACTGCCGTCGTCATAGGTTGCGGTGAGGATCACGTCTGTTCCATCCGGCACGGGGTGGCCATTTCGATCGACGACAGGACCGGCCAGGAGCGTCACCTCGACAGGAGGTGGCACCGGGCCACCGCCCGACGGCTCGACGCGGACCAGGGGGATGGCCTGCTCCGGGTCGGGAGCAAGCTGCCGCTCCAGGTCGTAGCTAATGCCCACCACGTCCACGGGCGGGGCGCCGGCCGGCACCACCTCGCCAAAGAGCGCGCGCACCGCCACCTGGACAAAGGCGTCGGTCTTGGCATAGGCGCCCAGGTAGAGATCGAGCTTGCTGATCTCGGTAGTATCAAGGTAGTAGGGCGCGTTGAAGGCGAGGACCACCACACGGGCCTCGGAAGCGGCGCCGAGCGGGCTGCTCAAAAAGAGCTTGCCCGCATCCGAGTTGGGTCCCTTGACGGGGTTCAGGTCCTGGTGCGCCAGGATGATCCAATCGGCCTGCTCGACCAGCGCGGCGATGTCCGATTCGACCGCCTCACCGTTGAGATACCCCTTGAGCTGTCCGAACGGCACGCTGGTTACGTCGGCAGGGTCCACTTGCCCGGTGCCGTCGGGGCCATAGCTGTTCAGGATCGCTTCCTCCACGGCGGTGCGCGTCAGCGGCGAGAAGGGCTGGCAGTCGGCGGCAAAGCACTCACGCACCGCCCGGGCGTCGGTAAAGATCAGGATCTTTTCACCACGACGCGGTGGCGGGGGCACGGCGTTGGGATCAGGATAGAGGAGCGCCAGGGCCTGTGCCGCGATGCGCTGGGTCACCTCGCCGCCCAGGCCACACACCTGCAGCGCGGCGTCGGGGTGCACGTTAACCGCCTCCAGGGTGAACTCGGGGTAGAGCCTGAGCTTGACCGCAAGGATGCGGCGCACCGCTTCGTCGACGCGCGCCGCGAATGCCGGGTCGCGCCGGTATTCGTCCTGGAAAAAGGTCACCGTGTCGCGGATGTTGGCGAGCTGGGTCGACCAACTGCTGTCGAGAGCGAACTGGGCGAGCAGGAGCACGTCGTTACCGGCGAGGAACGCCTCTTTGGCGATGCGGCGGTGAGGGAAGGTGGTCAGGGTGGGGTCAAAGTATTTACGCACGGCGGGAACGCCGAGGCTGTCGGATACCATCAGGCCGGTGGCGCGCCACGTGGCAAAGGGCGCGAGGTCGAGGATGGCGCGCATCGCCTCGGCATCGAAACTGATCGGCGCCGTGAACTGGCGCACGTTGCGCTGAAAGCCGCGGTAACGGATGTGAGACGACATGAGGGCATCGGTCACGGCAAGAGGGTCGCCGTCCGGATCGGTTACGGCCATGAAAGGAG
>DATHUZ010000066.1:0-2067 GCA_035461725.1 Anaerolineae bacterium | reverse complement strand
TACGAAGAGTACGAAGCCCCGATCCTCGAGCGCCTGGAGCTGTACGCCGCCAAGAGCGGTGAAGAGCTCGTCAAGGAGCAGTCATACGTCTTTCGCGATCGTGGTGGTGACGAGATCACCCTGCGGCCCGAGCTCACCCCGTCACTGGCGCGCATGATCGCCCAACGCCAGGGCATGCTCGTCCTGCCTGTGCGCTGGTTCTCTTTTGGGCCCTTCTGGCGTTACGAGCGCCCGCAGCGCGGCCGCTCGCGCGAGTTCTTTCAGTGGAACATCGACCTGCTCGGCGCCGAGACCCCCGCCGCCGACGGCGAGATCGTGTCGATCAGCGCCGAGTTCTTTCGCTCCCTCGGTCTCACCCCTAAGGAGGTGGCGATCCGCGTCAACAGCCGGCGGCTGATGGAGCAAAAGCTCGACGAGCTCGGTGTGGAGCCGGCACGCCACGTCGAGTACCTGCACCTGATCGACCGCCGTGACAGGCTGCCCGCCGACAGGTGGCGCGAGTGGGCACTCGACCTCGGCCTGGCGCCGGCACAGCTCGAAGCGCTGGAGGCGCTCTTTACCAACCACGATCTCTGGCAAGAGTCGGACGAGCTCCGCCAGGTGTTCGCCACCGCCGAGGCATTTGGCGTGCGCGATTATCTCGAGTACGACGCCCGCGTCGTGCGTGGCCTCGACTATTACACCGGTGTCGTGTTCGAGGGGCACGACCGCGCCGACTTTTTCCGGGCACTCTTTGGTGGTGGCCGCTACGACAACCTGGTGGGCGACGTCGGCGGCGAACGCCTCTCCGGCGTCGGATTTGCGATGGGTGACGTGATTGTAGAACTGCTGCTCGCGCACCTGGACAAGCTCCCCGAGCTGCGTTCCACGCCCGGCGACGTGCTCGTCACCCTCTTTAGCGCCGAACTGTACGCCGCCACCGTGGAGGTCGCGGCCAGGCTGCGCGCCGCCGGCATCAATGCCGAGCAGGTCCTCGAGCCTGACAAGCTCGGCAAGCAATTCCGCTACGCCAACCGCAAGAACATTCCCTACGTCGCCATCCTCGGCCCCGACGAGCTGGCAGCGGGCCACGTGATGCTCAAGGACATGGTCACCGGCGAGCAGCAGGCATACACCGAGGAGGCGCTCATCGCCAGGCTGCGATCCGCCCGCGGCACATCCTGAGCCGAGCGGGAGCCCCTACTGACGACAGCGCGGGCACCTGTGCCCGCGCTTTCAATTTGTGCCAAAATTCGCAAAGCTCTTTGCGTGCCGTTCAGCGCTTTTACCCCTTGACAAACGGTGTAAAATGCGGTATGATGTTCTTGCTGAATGTAACCTGGTTTACGGAGTCCACATGCCCGAAATCTTCTTTGCATTATTAGTTGGTTTCATCCTTGGCGTGCTCGTCGGCTATCTACTGCGCAGCGAGTCGCGCCGGTTCGAGGCCGACCTGACCGGCCACCAAGAGATCGAGCATTAACAACCCGGCGAGTGACCGGCTTGCAGCGGTGCACTCGCCTAACTCTGGTCTGTTCGGACAGGATGGCGTGGGCGTAAGGGTAGGGGGGGCCCTGCGTCCGGCTGTAGTGTCGTCCTGAACCGACGGATAGGGGTGACACCGCCCGGTGTCACCCCTTTTCATTCTTCCCACCACCCGGTCCGACCTTTGCCTTTTGCCCCGCTCTCTGGTACAATCTCTCTGCCGTCAGCGCCGTGTACTGTTTGCGGTGCCAGAACAAGAAACGCGAGGAGATGGCAATCTCGATGAGACACATTGAGGACGAACCGGGCCGGTTCTATCTCGGGCAGGCATACGACCTGGCCCGCGACGAGCCCCTCGACCGCCCGGTCTATTACGATGCCGGCGACCTGACTACCCACGCCGTCATCCTCGGCATGACCGGCAGCGGCAAGACCGGCCTGGGCATCGTCCTGCTCGAGGAGGCTGCTCTCCACGGCATTCCGGCGATTGTCATCGACCCGAAGGGCGATATGCCCAACCTGCTCCTCACCTTTCCCGATCTCCAGGCGGGCGACCTGGCGCCCTGGATCGACGCCGACCAGGCACGCCGTCGCGGTGTGGAC
>DATHUZ010000065.1:0-12086 GCA_035461725.1 Anaerolineae bacterium | reverse complement strand
AGGGACGGAAGAGGGCCTGGGCATATGCGCCCTCAACCGCGACACGCCGCACCCGCCAGCCAAAGCGGCTTTTCAGCTCGCCCCACTCCCAGGTTTGCAGGACGTGCGGCGCGGGACCGGCGGCAACCAGGGTGTTCCACTCAGCAGGGCCATTCGCGGCTGTGGGCATCGTCGACGTCATGTGGGAATTATAGCACAAAGAGATGCCGGCGGCGAATCGCACAGCGCACAGAGTGTGCCGGATTCGGGTAGCCCCTGGGTGCCGGCACGAGCGCGCAAGGAGTAATCGAAAATCGTCAATCGTTCGGCCTGTGAAGTTTGGAACTTGCCATTTCCTTTGACTTGTGGCATAATAGCCCGCGGTTCCTCGACTACTCTAAAAGGAGGGTGAGACATTGCTGTCAGACTACAACTTTATCGGCATCTTTGTCGTCGTAGCAATCGCGTTTCCCTTCATTGCCCTGGGCTTTGCATGGCTGCTGAGGCCCAAGAAACCCAACCCCGTGAAAACGGATACGTACGAATGCGGCTTGCAGACCATTGGCGAGACGTGGGTCCGGTTCCGTGCGCAGTACTGGATCTATGCCCTGGTCTTTGTCGTGTTTGACATCGAAGCCGTTTTCCTCTTTCCGTGGGCCGTGGCGTACATCAACATCGACGCCTGGGTGCTGGCGCTGATCGAAGTGGCGCTCTTTATCGGCATCCTCACCCTTGGCCTCGTCTACGCCTGGCGCAAGGGCGCGCTGCGGTGGCAATAGCTCTCAGGAGGAGAGACACATGGAATGGATTACGAACTTTTGGGTGACGTTCGGCGATTGGGTGGCCGGCGTCCTGGCGGGGTGGGGGCTGCCGCCGTCGGGCGTCGACCTGGTCGCCGACATCGTCGGGGTGATCATCCTGCTCCTGCTGGGCGTGACGGCGGTGATTGTATTCACGCCGATGGAGCGCAAGGTGATCGCACGCATGCAGGACCGGCCGGGCCCGAACCGGGTACCACTGTACGGCACGATCATCGCCTTTGCCGACGCGATCAAGATGCTGACCAAAGAGGATATCGTCCCCACCCGTGCCGACAAGCTTCTCCACGTGCTCGGCCCGATCCTGGTCGTCATCCCGGCCGTCCTCGTTTTTGCGGTGCTGCCCTTTGGCCCGCGGCTCGTAGGCCAGCAGCTCAACGTCGGGATTCTGTACGTGGTTGCCATCGCCGGCATGCACGTGATCGCCATCGTCGTGGCCGCCTGGGGCTCGAACAACAAGTTCGCGCTGATCAGTGGCTTTCGCGTGGTGAACCAGCTCCTGGCATACGAGGTTCCGCTCATCCTGTCGATCCTGGCCGTCGTGCTGCTCACCGGCACGATGAACCTGGTCGAGATCGTCGAGAGGCAGGTGGTGCCCTTTGCGGTGGTGATGCCGGTGGCCGCGCTGGTGTATACCATCGGCGGCCTGGCCGAGGCGAACCGCTCGCCGGTGGACCTGATCGAGGCCGACTCGGAAATGGTGGCGGGTTACCTGGTAGAGTACAGCGGCATGAAGTTCGCCATGTTCTTTATCGCCGAATACGTCACCATGTTCGCCGTCGGGATCGTCGCCTCCACCCTCTTCCTAGGCGGCTGGAAGTTCTTTGGGCTGGAAGACCTGCTCCCGGTCCTGCGGCCGGTGATCGTCTTTGCCAAGGCGGCCTTTATCATCTTTCTCATGCTCTGGTTCCGCGCCACGTTCCCGCGCCTGCGCTTTGACCAGCTCATCGAGTTCGCGTGGAAGTTCCTGGTGCCCATCAG
Organism: Anaerolineae bacterium; assembly: GCA_035461725.1. Taxonomy (GTDB): domain Bacteria; phylum Chloroflexota; class Anaerolineae; order JAAYZQ01; family JAAYZQ01; genus JAFGIA01. The sequence goes on along the minus strand of DATHUZ010000065.1, from coordinate 10,308 downwards.
CCTGGTGAACCTGCTCGTCGTCGCCGTCGTCGTCAAGATCCCGCTCGCCGACCCCGTCACCGAGCCATACATCCGTGCGGCCATCCTCTTTGTCCTCAACGTCGTCATGATCGCCGTCGCATTCCTGATGGTCCGCCGGGCGGCGATCACGTCGCCGCGGGCACCGGCCCTGAAGCGCATCGCCGCGGTAGAAAAGTAACAGGAGGCTCTATGGAGATCACGGTCCAGCACGTCGTCTTTATCATCCTGAGTGCCGTGGCCCTGGTGGGCGCCATCGGGGTGGTGGCCCTTCGCAACCTCTTTCGCGCGGCCCTCGCCCTGGTCCTGTCGTTCGTCGGCGTCGCGGGTTTGTACGTCCTGCTCGAAGCCGAGCTGCTCGCCATGGTTCAGATTCTCGTCTACGTCGGCGCGATCTCGATCCTGATCATCTTTGCCATCATGCTGACGCGCAACCTGATGGACCCGGAGTACAAGGCGGCGAACGAGCAGTGGCTCGGGGGCCTGCTGGCCGCAGCCGCCCTGTTTGGCATCCTGGTCTTTATCCTGCTCCAGGTGTCGTGGCCGGTCCAGGTGACCGACATGCCTCCGGGCGCGATCGAAGCCCTTGGCCAGGGGCTGGTGAGCCCCAACTTTTACCTGCTGCCCTTCGAGGTGGCATCGGTGCTGCTGCTGGTGGCGCTCGTCGGCGCCGTCATCATCGCACGCGAATTATAAGCGAGGGAGGAACGCCTATGGATGTCCCATTGTCGTGGTATCTCGTCGTCGCCGCCGCCCTGTTCTGCATCGGTCTCTACGGCGCCCTCTCCCGGCGAAATGCCATCGCCGTGCTGATGGGCGTGGAGTTGATGCTCAACGCGGTTAACGTCAACCTGATCGCCTTCTGGCGGCAGATCGAGGTCGCGCGCCTGGGCCTGTCGGGCCAGGTGTTTGCGATGATTGTCATCACCGTCGCCGCTGCCGAGGCGGCCGTCGGCCTGGCCCTCGCCATTTCCGTCTTTCGCAATCGCCGCTCTGTGGCGGTGGAAGACGTCGACACCATGAAACTGTAGAGGAGCGAGGATTCCATGGAAGAAACCTTTTTTAACCTCACCTGGCTCATCCCGCTCTTTCCGCTGCTGGCCTTTGCGATCATTGTGCTGTGGGCGAACGAGAACCGGCGCCTCAGTACCTGGATCGCGTGGATCGGCATCGGGCTGTCGTGGATCCTGGGCTGGATCGTCTTTTTCAGCACCTTTGCCGCCACCCGAGAGCTGACGCCGCCGCGTGGTGTCTACCGGCTGCCGCTCTATGGCATTCCCGCCGGGTCGACAGAGCTCCAGCTCGGCTTCCAGGTGGACACCCTCACCGGCGTGATGCTGTTCATGGTCCCCTTTGTGTGCCTGATGATCTTTATCTACTCCAAGGGGTACATGAACTTTGGCACGGCTGAGGTGGATCCACGCTACTCGCGCTTTTTCGCCTACATCTCGCTCTTTGCCTGCGGCATGCTTGGCCTGGTAGTATCGGACAACTTTGTGACGCTGCTGGTCTTCTGGGAGATCATGGGCCTCTGCTCCTACCTGCTGATCGGCTTCTGGTTCGACAAGAGCTATGCCGACCCGAACCGGATCACACCCAAGCAAGCGGGGCTCAAGGCGTTCCTGACGACGCGCATCGGCGACACACTGATGCTGGCGGGCATCCTGCTCCTCTACTCGCAGGTAGGCACCCTCACCTTCCGCGAGGTGTTTAGTGAGGAGACACTGCACACGCTGGCGACGACGTACGCCTTTGGCGGCGTGCCGTGGGCCACGCTGATCGCGCTCCTGATCTTTGGCGGCGCGGTGGGCAAAAGCTCCCAGTTCCCGCTGCACGTGTGGCTGCCCGACGCGATGGAAGGCCCTACGCCCGTCAGTGCGCTCATCCACGCGGCCACCATGGTGTCGGCGGGCGTCTACCTCGTCGCCCGCTCCTTCCCGCTCTTTGTGGCGGTGGAGGGGGGCGTGCAACTGGCGGTGGTGGCTTTTATCGGGGCCTTTACCGCCATTTTTGCGAGCACCATCGCCGTGGCACAGAACGACATCAAACGCGTGCTGGCCTACTCGACGATCAGCCAGCTCGGCTACATGATCGCCGCGCTCGGCATCGGCGCCTACGTCGCCGCCGTCTTTCACCTGATCGCCCACGCCTTCTTCAAGGCCCTCCTCTTTATGGCGTCGGGGTCAGTGATTCATGGCGTCGAGCACGGGCATCACGCGGGGGTGCACGGTCACCACGAGCCGCACGACGAGCGCAGCGCCGAGTTCGACGCGAACGACATGATGAACATGGGGGGGCTGCTGCGCCGCATGCCGGCCACGGGCTGGAGCTTTATCATCGGCGCCCTGGCACTGACCGGCATCTTTCCGTGGGCCGGTTTCTGGAGCAAGGACGAGATCCTGGCCGACGCCTGGAATTCGTTCCTGCACGGCGGGCACTTTGGCGTCAGCTCGAACTGGGCGTTTTTCGTCTGGATCCTGCTGACCATCGCCGCGTTCCTGACGGCGTTCTACACTGGGCGGCAGATCTTTCTCACCTTTGCCGGCAAGCCGCGCACGGCGGCGGCGGCGCACGCGCCCGAGAGTGTGCCGAGCATGACGGCACCGCTCATCATCCTGGCGGTCTTTTCAACCTTCCTGGGGCTGGCGGGCACACCGTGGGCCAACCAGTTCTACCACCTGATCGGCGAGTGGGCCGACGTGGCGGGGCACGAGATCGCGCACGGCGAGTTCAGCCTGACGATCGCGCTCGTGTCGACCGGTGTGGCGCTGGCCGGCTGGGCGCTGGCGTACCTGATCTATGGCTTGCGACCGCTGACGGTGGCCGTCGACCCGCTGCGCCGCGCGCTGGGGCCAGTGTACAAGTGGCTGGAGAACAAGTGGTACTTTGACGAGATTTACAATGCGATCATCGTCCAGCCACTCATCCGCCTGGCACGCGCGAGCTTTGTCTTTGACCGGGGCGTGATCGACGCCATCGTGAACGCCGTCGGCGCGTTCGGACGCTGGATCGCGGGCTGGCTGAAGCGGGCGATCGACAACCCGATCGTCGATGGGGCGGTAAACGGCGTGGGCCGGCTGACGGCCTGGTTCGGTGAGTTCATGCGTGCGACACAGACGGGCAATGTGCAGAACTATTTGCTCGTGGCCGCGGTCACGGTCGTGCTCTTGCTGGCGCTCTTCCTGGTCCGTGGTGGCTAAGCGGACGTCGAGGTTGAAAGAAAAACGAGGCACTTTTTCACCGAGGAGGAAATAGATGGAATATCTGCTCACAATCATCACCTTTGTGCCGCTCCTGGGCGTCGTGCTGATCATGCTGATCCCGCGGGAAGAGGAGCGCACCATCAAGAACATCGCCATCGGCCTGAGCTTTATCCCGCTGCTGCTGGCGACGTATCTCTGGTTCGCCTTTGAGAAGGGCGGGCCGGCGTTCCAGTTCGAGCTGCTCGCCCCCTGGATCCCGTCGCTCAACATCAACTATCACGTGGGCGCCGACGGCCTGAGCGTGCCGCTCGTATTTTTGACGACGCTGCTCACGACGCTGTGCCTGGTCTACTCGTCGTACACGATCAAGGTGCGCGTCAAAGAGTTCTTCCTGCTCTTTTTGCTGCTCGAGATGGGCATGATTGGCGTGTTCATCTCCCTCGACCTGGTGCTGTTCTACGTGTTCTGGGAGATCGGCCTGGTGCCGATGTACCTGATGATCGGCATCTGGGGGCAGCCGAAGGACAGGCCGCAATACTCGGCCATCAAGTTCTTCCTCTATACCCTGGCGGGCAGCGTGTTCATGCTGCTGGCGATCCTTGGCCTCTACTTTTTCCACAACACATTCGACATCGTAGAGCTGTCGCAGGGGCTGGGCCGCGGCAACGTGTTGGGGCCGGTCTTTGCCGGCAACTCGACCTACGCCATCCTCGCCTTCTGGGCCTTTTTCATCCCCTTCGCCATCAAGGTGCCGCTGTGGCCCTTCCACACCTGGCTGCCCGATGCCCACACGGCCGCCCCGACCGCCGGCAGCGTCATCCTCGCAGGCGTCTTGCTCAAGCTGGGCGCGTTCGGCATGCTGCGTATCGCCCTGCCCATCTTTCCCGAGCAGTTCCAGTTCTATAGCTGGAATGTGCCCATCATCCCGATCCTGGCCCTGTTCAGCATCGTCTATGGCGCGCTGGTATGTATGGCCCAGTGGGATCTGAAGCGGCTGATCGCCTACTCCTCTGTGAGCCACATGGGGTACGTGATGCTCGGCATATCAGCAGCGGCAGCAGGCTGGGGTGTGAACGCATTCCGCGAAGCGGCGGCCATGGCGTCCAACGGCGCGGCGCTGCAGATGTTCAACCACGGCATCATCACCGGCGGGCTCTTTTTCCTCGTCGGCGTCATCTATGAGCGGGCGCACACCCGCGACCTGGCGCTGATGAGCCCCACGGGCGAGCCGGTGCGCGACGCCGATGGCAAGGTGATCCCGGCGTTTGGCGGCCTGGGCAAGATGACGCCCTACTACTATGGCCTCTTTCTGGTAACGGCCTTTGCCAGCCTGGGGCTGCCGGGCCTGGCCGGCTTCTGGGCCGAGTTTTTTGTCTTCCGCGGTGCCTTTGAGATCATGCCCTGGTTCGCCGCGATCGGCATCCTCGGCATCATTGTCACGGCGGCCTACATTCTGTGGAAGATCGTGCAGTACGTCTTTTTGGGCGAGTTTGACGCGGAACGGTGGAAAGCGATCAGCCATGGCGCGATCCTGACCGACGTCATGGCGTTCGAAAAGGCGACGCTCTGGCCCCTGGTCGTGTTCATGATCGGCTTTGGGGTGTATCCCACGCCGCTGGTCGATTTCTTTAACGACTTTGCCCAGAAGCTTTTTGGTGGCTAAACTGCGCACTGCTCACGCATCTGGAGGTGAGTCTTGACTACAGGCGAAACGTTGCGACTGCTCTCACCTGAGCTGCTCCTGCTGGTGACCGGATTGGCGGTGTTGATCGTCGACCTGGTCTGGCGCGACGAGCGCGAGGAAAAGACGGTGTGGGTGCCTGCCGTGGCCCTGATCGGGCTGGGGCTGGCGCTGCTGGCGACGATCTGGCTGTGGGGCACCGAGCCGACCCCCGTGTTGGCGATGATGGCGGTGGACCCGTTTGCCCTCTTTTTCAAGGTGATCGCCATCGTCACCGTGATGCTCGTGATCGTGGCGGCGGTGCCCTACCTGCAGGGACGCACGCCGTTCCGTGGCGAGTTCTATGCCCTGCTCGTCTTTGCCGGGCTGGCGATCACGCTGGCGTCGTCGGCGACCACGCTGATCTCGATCTATCTGGCCATGGAGTTCCTCAGCATCACGTCGTACGTGATGGCGGGCTACCTGCGTGACCTGAAGTCGAGCGAGGCGGGCATCAAGTACTTTTTGTACGGCGCCATCACGTCGGCGATCATGCTCTACGGCATGTCGCTGCTCTACGGCGCGAGCGGCACGATCAGCTTGCAGGGCATCGCCCAGACGCTCTCGGCCCCGGACCAGTGGATCCGCTGGACGGGGGTTACCGCCATCGTGCTGATGCTCGCCGGCTTTGCCTTCAAGATCGTTCTCGCGCCGTTTCACCAGTGGGCGCCCGACACGTACGAGGGTGCACCGACACCGGTCACGGCGTTCCTGTCTGTCGGCTCCAAGGCCGCCGGCTTTGCCATCCTGATGCGGGTCTTTTACAGCGGCATGCCGGCGTTTCGCGACGGGCTCGGCTGGCAGGCGTTCCTGATGGCACTGTCGATCGTGTCGATGGCCCTCGGCAATCTGATCGCCCTGCGCCAGACGAACATCAAGCGTATGCTCGCCTACTCGAGCATCGGCCACGCGGGGTACATCATCATCGGGTTCATCACCCTGGTGCCGAACGTCGACAATGCCTTCCTCGGGATCAACGGCTCTCTCTTTTACATCCTGGCCTACCTGTTCACCAACCTGGCCGTGTTCGGGGGGGTGATCGCCTTTGAGGCGGCGACAGGCAATACCGAGATCGCCGACTATCGGGGGCTGGTGAAGCGCTCGCCCATGCTGGCCGGGGTGATCCTGCTCGGCCTCTTGTCGCTGGCCGGCATCCCGGGCACGGGGGGGTTCCTGGGCAAGTTCTTTGTCTTTGGCTCGGCGCTGCGCATTAACACGCCGCAGACGTTCGCGCTGGCGATTGTGGGCGTGGTGACGAGCGCCATCGCTGCCTACTACTATCTCAACGTGGCGCGTTACATGTTCTTTGAGCGGGCCGACGACGAAGCGCCGGCGGTGGCGGTGCCGGTGGGGGCACAGATTGGCCTGTTGGTTGCCGCGGCGGGCATCGTGATCGTCGGCCTCTACCCGCAGCCTTTTATCCAGTTCGTGACCGACTCGATCCAGATGATCGGCACGCTGCTGTAACAGGGGTTTCAGCGATGAAGCGCCAGGGGAGTGGTTGGCCCCTGGCGTTTTTTTCGGAGGTATCGGATACTGGATGTTCCGGATTGAGTATGACGGATCGGCGGAACCTGGGCGGACGTAATGCGTAGAGGGTGTTTGAAGGAGGGAAAACGATGAATCGACGACCGGGGTGCCTTGAGGGACTGCTGCGCCTCTTCCTGATCCGGGCCGCATACGATTGGCTGCAGGACCGGGTGGGGTTTGGGCGTGGATCGTGCGCCGGAATGGGGTGCGGCCTGATCCTGCTCTTTATCATGATCGTGCTGGTGTGCGGCACGTGCACGGGGACGGACTGGTTCCGTCTCTTTTAACCGCCTCGGAGTGCTCGCCGCCGAGCAGAGTCCATACGCATCAAGCCAAGCATCGACGGGTTACGAACCACGGAGGCCAGAGCTTGCTCGGGGTTGTCCATACAGCAGCAGTGCCGCCCCGAGCAAGCTCGGGCCTCCGATTTGGCTGCCCGGCAGGGTGGGGCTATGACTGGTAGCGCAGGAGCTCGTCGCCGTGTGCTACCTGTTTGCCTTCGACGGCGAATACCCCCTCGATCACGCCGCCGCGTGTCGCGCGGATGGCGTTTTTCATCTTCATCGCTTCGATCACGAGCAGCGTCTCGCCCGGCTGCACCTGCTGCCCTGGCTTGACCATCACGTGCTGGATCACGCCGGGCAGGGGGGCGCGCACGGTTCCACTGCCCGAGGACGTGGGGGCTGCCGCGGCGGGGGCAGGGCGTGCCGTCGGCGCTGAACTCGGTCGCTCTGACGCAGGTGGCGGCACAGGGGCCGCAGCATCCACCGCCTGCCGCACGTCGACCACCAGCACCTCGCCATCTACCTCGACCTCGACGCGATCTTGGTTCGGATCGCCGAGCACCTGCACGTCGAACGTGCGGCCGTCGATCGTGATCTCGTAACGCTTCATCGTCCCCTCCACGGGCTGGGGGGCGCCGACAGGCGCCGCCCGTGATGCAGTGCCCACCAGCCGCCGGCCGCGGGCACGTCGCTCTCATCTGGACCGCTCACGGTCCACGCTCCGGCCTCTGCCTCCGCCCGTGCGAGCGCGACGGCGATGGCCGCGGCACGCCGCCTGGTACCAACGACGTCGTCACCGGCGACAAGCGCGACTTGCGGTGGCGGTGGTCCGGCGGACGCCTGGACTGCGGTGGTTGGATCTCGCACTACCGCTGTGAGCAGGGCCAGCAGGCCGTAGAACAGGCCCAGCGCCAGAAACAGCAGGGTCATCCCAATCGCCGTGATGCCCAGCGCTATCGGCATCGTCTCCTCCAATGCACTCTCTCCTCACGCCTCGCAAAACCGTGGTCATCGCTTGCACAACCCGGCAGGTTGTGTTACAGGCCATGACCCTCCGGATCGTCGTGAGCGAGCGCGATCGCTACGTTGGCCGCCCACGACAGCGCTTTGAATTCGCCGGCCCGCAGAGCGTCGACCACGTCCTGGCGCGTCATGTGGACGAGCACCTGCTCCTCCAGATCGTCTGATTGCGGCTCTGCCACGTGCCACGCACCGCGTGCCAGGAAAAAGAAGGCACGCGCGACACCGCGGTTGGCATCTACCCAATAGTCGCCGAGCGGCGTCCACTCGTCGGCCTCGTAGCCCGTCTCCTCCAGCAGCTCGCGCCGGGCCGCTGCCAGCGGCTCCTCGCCCGGCTCCATGTAGCCGCCCACCGGCGCCAGCGAGGTGCCGTCGAGCGCGTATTTGGTCTGGTGGAAGAGCAGATATTCACCCTCGCGCGTGATGGCCACGACGTTGACGTAATCGGGCGTGATCGCCCACGGCCAGTCGTCGATCACACGCCCACCGGGCAGCTCGACGGCGTGCACCTCGACGCGCAGGAATTTGCCCAGGTCGAGTACCTGGCGGCGGCTCAGCGTGCGCCACCGTTCGATCTCGGCGGCACTCACAGCGGCATACTCCCGTGCTTTTTGGGCAGCGCCTGCGCCTGCTTGTCGCGCAAAAAGTCGAGGGCGGCGACGAGGCGTGCCCGTGTCTCGTGCGGCAGGATGACGTCGTCGACGTGCCCGCTGGCCGCCGCGGCGTAGGGGCTGCCGAACTGCTCTCTGAACTGCTCCACGAACCGGGCGCGCGTCGCCTCAGGATCGTCGGCGGCCTGCAGCCGCTTGCGGTAGAGGATATTGACCGCGCCCTCGGCGCCCATCACCGCGATCTCGGCAGTGGGCCAGGCGTACACCAGGTCGGTGCGGATCTGCTTGCTCGACATGACGATGTAGGCGCCGCCATACGCCTTGCGCAGCACGATGCAGATCTTGGGCACCGTCGCTTCCGAGTAGGCGTACACGATCTTGGCGCCGTGGCGGATGATGCCGCCATGCTCCTGGTGGGTGCCCGGCAAAAAGCCGGGGCAGTCCACCAGTGTGCCGAGGGGCATGTTAAAGGCGTCGCAAAAGCGGACGAAACGCGCAATCTTGTCCGACGCGTCGATGTCGAGGACGCCGGCGAGCCAGGCCGGCTGGTTGGCGACGATGCCGGCGACCTCACCGTCCAGCCGCGCAAAGCCGACGACGGCGTTGCGCGCGAACCCGGCGTGGATCTCGAAAAAGGTATCATGGTCGAATATGCGCTCGATCGCATCGCGCACGTCATAGCTTTCGGTGTCGGTTGCGGGTACCACGTCGTCCAGGGCCGGGTCGGCGCGGCCCGGATCGTCGGTGGTGGGCAGCCGGGCGGGGGGTGCAGCGTTGTTTGGTGGCAGGTAACTGAGCAGCCGCCGGGTGAGCTGGAGCGCTTGCTCTTCGTCGGCGCCCACCAGGTGGGCCACGCCGCTGATGGACGCATGTGTCTGTGCCCCGCCCAACGTCTCAAAATCGACCTCTTCGCCGGTGACCGTCCGGATCACGTCTGGCCCGGTGATGAACATGTGGCTGATGCCTTCGGCCATGATCACGAAATCGGTGAGGCCGGGCGAATAGACCGATCCGCCGGCGCACGGCCCGAGCATGACGCTGATCTGTGGGATGACGCCGCTGGCCTGCGTGTTGCGCCAGAAGAGCTCGCTGTAGGCGGCCAGGCTCCACACGCCCTCCTGGATGCGCGCGCCGACCGAATCGTTGAGAAAGACAAAGGGCACTCCGGCGGCGATGGCCAGGTCGAGGACCTGGCATACCTTTGCCGCCTGCGCTTCAGAGAAGGAGCCGCCGATCACGGTAAAGTCCTGCGCCGCGATGGCCACCTTGCGCCCATCGATCCGCCCAAAGCCCACCACGACGGCATCGCCGGGCACACGCTTTTCGGCGAGGCCGAACTGGTCGTGGCGGTGCGTGATGTAGGGGTCCACCTCCTGGAATGTGCCCGGATCGACCAGGTGGGCAATCCGCTCGCGGGCGGTGCGTTTCCCCTTGGCGTGCTGGCGCTCGACGGCGTCGGCGCCGCCCACCTCGTGCAGCGCCTGCCTGCGGCGGCGCAGTTCCTCGTTGACGTCGCGCTGCTCCATCCACCCCTCCTGTGGCGATTATGCCAGGGGAGTATACCACTTCTTGCGCACGGTGTCTACTTGGGGGGAATTGGGGGTTGCGGCGAGACGAGACGGTAGGATTCGGGAGTGAATCAGAGGACACACGATTCGTCAAAGCAAGAATCCGGCCCTCGAAACGAGAGCCGGATTGCGCCGCGCAAGATGGTGGCACAGCAAAGTGGCTTGTGGTAGGCAAGAGTATGAGTTCAGCCGAGGGGCGGGACGAGTCCTACATCCTGGAGTGCGCCAAGCCAGTCGCCGTTGTGCCACATTTCCGAGATCTTGCCGTCCTTCCAGTGCGCAACGTTGCTGCCGCTGCGCCTGGCTTTTTTACATAATCCCCGCCGTGGGCATTAACCATTACCAGTTCAGATC
>DATHUZ010000064.1:0-4226 GCA_035461725.1 Anaerolineae bacterium | reverse complement strand
GGCCCGGCGTGGCGCGACGGGCTGGTGGACGACGATCTCGTACACCGCTGGGCACGTTCGGAGGACCGCTGGGGGCGGCGAGCGGCGCTGGTGAGCACGGTGGCGCTCAACGTGCGCTCACAGGGGGGTACCGGCGACGTGCCACGCACGCTCGACGTGTGCCACAGGCTCGTGGCCGACCCCGACGACATGGTGGTCAAGGCGCTGTCGTGGGCGCTGCGCGAGCTGGTGGTGCACGATCCGGAGACCGTGGAGGCCTTTCTCGTGGAGCACGACGACGTCCTGGCGGCACGCGTCAAGCGTGAGGTGAGGAACAAGCTGCGGATCGGGCTGAAGAACCCGCGGGGTGCGACGGCGTAAAAGAGGCGAGATGACGGCAAAGGTGACGTGGACGCTCGACAGAGACGAGACGAGCTGGGCAGGCTGGGCGGAAGCGCGCGCCGGCGCGCCCGCATCGCCGATGGTGCGCGAGCTGATCGCGGCACACCCGGCGCCGGCCGGTGGATGGGCCATCGATGCCAGATATGGCGATACTCTCCGTGAATCTCTGTACAGCTCCGTGTATCTCCGTGGAACTGCGTTAGGGGAGGCAAGGTGATCGTATTCGACCGGGGCAATGTGCGTTTCAACTACCGCGCCGTCGGCGTGGCGCTGCACAACGGCAGGGTGCTCCTGCACCGCGCCGAGCGAGACCCCTTCTGGGCGCTGCCCGGTGGGCGGGTGGAGCTGCTGGAAGCGGCGAGTGCCACCGTCCGGCGCGAGATGCAAGAGGAGCTGGGCGCCGAGGTGGGCGTCGAGCGGCTACTGTGGGTGGTCGAGAACTTTTTTGAATACGACGGCCGGTCATATCACGAGCTGGCGCTCTATTTCCTGATGACCTTCCCCCCGGACTCGGACGTGCTGGCCCGACGCCAGCCATTCAGCGGCGAGGAGGGAGGCCTGTACCTGATCTTTCAATGGTTCGACCTCGACAAGCTCGGCGAGATCGAGCTGTACCCTGACTTTCTCAAGACGGAGCTTGGTTCGCTTCCCGCGTCGCCCGTTCACGTCGTACACCACGACGGCACACTATAGACTGAAGGAGAAAACGGATGCTCGATACTCTGGATCGCACGTTTGGCGACGAGCGGCTGGCCCGGCAGATCCGCTTCCTCATGGAGATGGATCGGCTCAAGGAAGTGGTGCGCCGTACCTTTGTGATCGGCACCGATCGCTACGAGAACTCGGCCGAGCATAGCTGGCAGCTCGCGCTGGCGGCCATGATCCTGGCCGAATATGCTAACGAGCCCATCGACGTGCCTCGCACGATCAAGATGCTGCTCGTGCACGACATCATCGAGATCGACGCGGGCGATACCTACGCCTACGACCCCCAGGCGGCGCTCGACAAGGCCGAGCGCGAGGAGCGGGCGGCGGAGCGCATCTTTGGCCTGCTGCCGGCGGACCAGGCGGCAGCAGTGCGCGTGCTGTGGGACGAGTTCGAGGCGGGGGCCACATCCGAGGCGCGATTGGCCAACGCCGTCGACCGCGTCATCCCGCTGCTGCACAACTATTACACCCACGGGCGCTCGTGGCACCAGCACGGCATCACCAGCGACCAGGTAGTGGTGCGCAACCGGCCTGTCCCCGATGCTTCTCTGGCGTTGGCGGCCCTGGTACGCAAAGTGATCGACGATGCTGTCGCCCGCGGCTACCTGGCGCCTGCACGAGAGGAGAGCGGTGGCACCGGCGATCGCTGACCTGGTGCCGGCAGGCGCAGAAGTCGGCGTGGGCCTGGCGCTGCAAGACGAACAGGGCCGCTACCTCTTTTTTCTGGCAGGCACGCGCCATGATTGCCCGCCCGGCGAGCTCTTTTACGCCGGCATGGGTGGGCACCGCGAGGCCGGTGAGGACTGGGCCGCCTGTGCCCGTAGGGAAGCGTTGGAAGAGGTGGGCACGGATGTGGACCTGCTGCCGGCATCCGCCACATGGCACGTGCTGCGCGACGGATCGGTGCGGCACGTCGTGCTGACAGACGATCCGCGCCCCCTGGCGCTGTACGAAATGGTACATCCCCCGGGCACGCGGCGGGCGGGTGAGGTATACCGGATCGTGATCTATCGCGCGCGGCTGCGCGGCGTGCCGCGCGACCTGCCGCCGGAGGAAGTGCGCGGAGTGATCGCCCTGACAGAGGAGCAGGTCGTGCGTGGGCTGATGGGACCTGTGCCGTTGGGCGAGCTGCTGGAAGCGGGGGCAGGGTGGGTGGCAGGGCAGGCAGTGGACCTGGAAACCCGGATCTACCCGCTCGGCACGGCACGAGCCCTGGGTCACGTGCTGGCGGAGAGCAAAGACGCATGACGAACAGGACCAAGTGGCTGGTGGCGGTGCCCTTTGCGCTGATCGTGGGCCTGGTCGTACCAGGGCTCGTGGCAGGCGATTGGCTCTGGTTCGTGGGTCGATGGCCGGATACGCTTTACACGATCCTGGCGACGGGCATGTGGCTCGTGGCGACGGCCTTTGTCGACCTGGACAAGCCACGCGGCAAGGGGGATGCGGCGAACGCTCTCATTCCCCTGGGGCTGATCCTGTCGGTGCCGGTCGCCGTGTGGGACCGCGTGTACGGCCTCGCCCGGGCGATGCCGGTTGGCGTAAGTGTCGCGGCCGTGGTGTTGAGCGCGGTCACGATCGTGTTTGGCATCACCGCCCGCCGGTACCTCGGCCCGGCTTATGCGCCGCGCGTTGACGCCCAGCCGGATCAGGCGTTGATCTGTCGTGGTCCGTACCGCGTCATCCGCCACCCGCTCTACCTGGCAGCGTTGATGTGGGTGGTTGCCTGGCCCCTGATCCTCGGCAGCTTGGTCGCCCCTGCCGTGGGGATCGGAACCGTGCTGCCCGCCATCTTGAAGCGCATGCGAGAAGAAGAGGTCGGATTGCTCGGCGTGTACGGCGAAGCGTATGCCGTGTACCAAAGACGGTCGTGGCGGCTGATTCCGTACCTGTACTGAACAAGTTCGGGAATTCGGAATTGTCGTTTTCGTAGCTCATCGGAGAAGGGGACAAGCGGTTGATCCGGATCAGGGAGTATGGTGGTGCAGGGCCGTGCGTGGTAGCGGTGCACGGCGGGCCGGGAGCGATGGGGGCCATGGCGGCGGTGGCGCGTGGCCTTGCGGATCGCTTCCACGTGCTCGAGCCGTGGCAGCGCCGCAGCGGCGGGCAGCCGCTGACCGTGGCACGGCATGTGGCGGACCTGCACGAGGTGGTGCAAGCGCACTGCGCACTACAGCAGCCGGCAATCGCCGGCCATTCGTGGGGCGCGATGCTGGCGCTGGCCTATGCGGCGGCGCACCCCGAGTCGGCAGGCCCGCTCGTCCTCGTCGGGTGTGGCACTTTCGATCGTGCCGCGCGGATGCGGATGAAGGCGATCCGTGGGGCACGAATGGACGAGAGAGTCATCACCCAGATGGCACGCATCGAGGACGAGATCGCCGACCCGGACAAGCGCCTGTGCGCGCTGGGCCGGCTGTTCGTGGCCATCGACTCGTACGACCTGGCGTCGACTGAAGCGGAGCTGGCAGAGTGCGACGCGGCGGCGAACCAGGAGACGTGGGACGACATGCTGCGCCTGCAAGAAGCGGGTGTCTACCCAGCGGCGTTCGCCGCCATCCGGTCGCCCGTGCTCATGGTGCACGGGGTCGACGACCCGCACCCGGGCGAGATGATTCGCGCCAGCCTGGCGCCCTACCTGCCGCAGATCGAGTACCACGAGTGGCCGCGCTGCGGCCACTACCCGTGGCTGGAGCGGGCGGTGGGCGCCGAGTTTTTTAGGGTCGTGGGTGCCTGGCTTGATCGGCAGCGGGTGGACCCGGTAAGGAGACGGGAAGGGTAGGCCTCGATGGAGCGCGAGCGTGTCTTTTCGATAGGTGCGATCATCGCGATCGTGGCGTGCTATGCCACCTCGAGCATCATCTTGTACTCACTTGTCGGCCCGTGGGAAGCTGTGCGCTACGGACTCATCCAGGGGTTGCTTGCCCTGGCCTGGTTGGGCATTGCTGGCTGGCTGTTGTCGGCTGTGCCGCAGCCAGAGCTACCGGTGCCGCGCCGGCCGGCTGTCGAGCTGGCACTGCTCCTCGGCGCTCTGCTCGCCATGGCAGCCATGGCTGCCGCCCGGCTTGGGGGATGGGCCGACATCCCAACGGCCGTCTACATCCTGGTGTCCTACGGTACGGTCCTGGCCGTCGTCCTCGGCT
>DATHUZ010000063.1:0-7645 GCA_035461725.1 Anaerolineae bacterium | reverse complement strand
GCGGGCCGGGAGCGGCGAGAGAGCCGTTCCCGGCCCGTCCGCCTGGATTGGGGTAGATCATGCGTGCACTCGTTTCCTGTTACGAAGTGCCGGCCGCCGAAGTCGGCCGGCAGATCCTGGCTGCGGGTGGCAGCGTCGTCGACGCGGCCATCGCCACCGCCTATGCCCAGGTGGTGGCCAACCCGTTCATGTGCGGCCTGTCGGGCAAGGCCTCCATTCACGTCCGGAATGGTGCCACCGGCGAGGCCTTGATCCTCGACGCGGGGCACATCATCGGCTCGCGCGCCACGCCCACCGTCTTTGCCGACAGGGCGCTTGGGCGCCAGGAAAAGGTCGGCAGCTTTCGCGTGCAGGGCCTGGCCAACTGGATCGGCTACCAGGCGATCATGACGCCGGGGTTTGTGCCGGCGACACAGCAGTTGTACGAGCGGTTCGGCAGCGGGCGGCTGTCGTGGGAGGCGCTGCTGGCGCCTGCCGTCCGCCTCGCGCGCGACGGGTTTCCCATCTACCCCCAGCTCGTGCGCTTCTGGGACGAGCAGTATGTGGCGGTCAGCGACGTGGGGTGGAATCTGCGCACCAAGGTGGCGCCCAACGCGGCCGCGACGGCTCTGCTCTTCAAGCCGGGCGGCCGCCGCTATCAGAACGGCGAGCTGTTCCGGCAGCCCGACCTGGCCCACACCCTGCAGCGCATCGCCGTCGAGGGGCCCGAGCTCTTTTACCGCGGCGACATTGCCCGGCAGGTGGCCGGCGACATTGCCGCGCACGGCGGTTTTGTCACCTACGACGACATGGCCAACTTTCCGGTCGAGACCAAAGAGCCGATCCGGATCACCTATCGCGGCTACGAGATCGCCGCCAACCCACCGCCGGGCAACGGCATCGTCGCCCTGATCATGCTCAACATTCTCGAAGGCTATGACCTGGCGGCCATGGATCGCCGCTCGCCACAATATGCCGAGCTATTGGCACGGGCGATGCAGTGCGCCTTTGACGACAGGGCGCGCTACCGGGGCGATCCACGGTTCGTCGACGTCCCCGTCGACCGCCTCCTGTCCAAAGAGCACGCCGCGCAGTGGCGCTCCAGGATCGACACCGGGCAGATCGGCGCCGTCGCGACCGCGCCTGCCAGCTCCAGCACCACGCACCTGACCGTCATGGACGCGGATGGCAGCCTGGTGACCATGACCCACTCGATCGGCGGGGCCGCCGGCGCCGGGGTCGTCACCGAGGGGCTGGGGTTCCTGCACAATAATCACATGGCGCTGTTCAATCCGCTGCCCGGCACGGTCGATTCGATCGTGCCCGGAAAGAGGCAGGGGGGCAGCGTGCCCATCGTCGTCTATCGCGACGGCGAGCCGGTCCTGGCCATCGGCGGCGCGGGGGGCACCAGGCAGGTATCGGGCACGGTGCAGAGCATTCTCAACGTCCTCGATTGGGGCATGGGCACCAGCGAGGCGGTGGCGGCGCCGCGGCTCCATTCTGAACAAGAGGACGTGATCCTGATGGAGCCGGGCTGGCCCGAGGCCACCGTGCGCGCCCTGGAAGGGCGCGGCTACCGCGTCGACGTGTTGTCGGGCCTGTCCGACTTTCTCGGCTGGATCAATGCCGTGGGGCGCGATCCGCGACGGCGCACACTCGACGGCGGCACCGAGATCCGCGGCGCGCATGGCCGCGGGTTCGTCGGTTATCACGAGGACGAGTAACCGATGAGAATCGACTTTTTGGTTCGTAGGCTGTTACAGGCGCTTCTCGTCCTGTGGGCCGTGTCGTTCCTGACCTTTGGCCTGCTCCACCTGTCGGGCGACCCGGCGGTGTTGATGGCCGGCGAGAACTGGACGAAGGAAGAGGTGGAGGATCTACGCCACCGGATGGGCCTCGACCGGCCATGGTACGAGCAGTATGGGCGCTACCTGCTGCGGGTGGTGCAGGGCGACTTTGGCCTCTCGATCCGGCAGAACCGGCCCGTCATGGACCTGGTCGCGGAGCGGCTGCCGGCGACGCTGCAGTTGACGCTCACGGCGCAGATCGTGTCGATCGTCATCGCCATCCCTGTCGGCGTCCTGTCTGCCACCCGGCGCAATTCGGTCATCGACCAGGTCACGATGGGCGCCGCGGTGCTGGCCCAGGCGCTGCCCATCTTCTGGCTCGGCATCATGCTCATCCTGGTGTTCAGCGTCAAGCTGAGGTGGACGCCTGTGGCCGGCCGCGGCGACCTGCTCAGCCTCGTGCTGCCCGTCGTGACGCTCAGCACGCTGTACGTCGCCAGCAACGCGCGGCTGGTGCGCTCGTCGCTGCTCGAGGTGCTGGGGCACGACTATATTCGCACGGCGCGCGCCAAAGGGCTGCGCGAGTGGGCCATCCTCTACCGCCACGCGCTGCGCAACTCGCTCATTCCCGTGGTGACCATGCTCGGCCTGCAATTCGGGCACCTGTTGAGCGGCGCCGTGGTCACCGAGACCGTGTTCGCCTGGCCCGGCACCGGCCGGCTGATCATCCAGGCGGTGCTCGCCCGCGACTTGCCGCTGGTGCAGGGTGCCGTGACGGTGGTGGCCGCGTTCGTGGTGTTTGCCACCCTGCTCATCGATCTCCTCTATGGCGTGCTCGATCCACGCGCGCAGGTGACACGATGAGCCTGGCGGCAGGCGTTCCGGAGGAGCGGGGGCGGCCCAGAGAGTCCGCGCGGCCCGGGCAGTGGGCGCGACTCAGGCTGCGGGTCCGACGGCTGCGCTTTACCTGGCTGGCGACGGTGGGCATCGCCATCCTGGTGCTGATCGTCCTCGTGGCAGCCTTCGCCCCCCACGTGACACCGTACGACCCGTCGCGTGCGCAGGTCATGGACCGGCTGCAGCCGCCCATGTCGGTCGACAGGGCGGGCAACCTCCACCTCCTGGGCACCGACACGCTGGGGCGGGATATCCTGACCCGCGTCGTGTACGGCGCGCGCGTGTCGCTGCTCGTCGGGCTGAGCAGCGTGCTGATCGGTGGCCTGCTCGGCATCACGCTCGGCCTGCTGGGTGGATACTGGGGCGGGCTGCTGGACGACGTGATGATGCGCGTGGCCGACGTGCAGCTCGCGCTGCCGGGGATGCTGCTCTACATCGCGGTCCTGGCGGCCTTTGGCGGCGGGCTGACCAACATCATCGTGATCCTGGGCATCACCGGCTGGGTGAGTTACGCGCGGCTGGTGCGCGGGCAGGTGCTTGCGCTGCGCAAGTCCGAGTTTGTCGACGCGGCACGCAGCATCGGCGCCGGCCCGGCGCGCATCATGGTGCGCCACCTGCTGCCCAACGTCATCGGCCCGGTGATCGTCGTTGCCAGTTTCTCTGTGGCACGCAACATCATCGCCGAGGCGTCGTTGAGCTTTTTGGGTGTCGGCGTGCCGGCCTCGGTGCCGACCTGGGGCTCCATGCTGTCCGAGGCGCGCGACACGCTGCGCCAGGCGTGGTGGCCCGCCACCTTTCCGGGCGTGGCCCTCGTCCTGGTCGTCCTGGCCATCAACTCGGTCGGCGATTGGCTGCGCGACTATCTCGATCCGAGGTTAAAAGAATGATTCTATCTGACGAGCAGTGTCAAAGGCTGCACGCGGCGAGCCTGGAGATCCTCGATCGCGTCGGCGTGCGGCTCTATCACCAGGAAGCGGTCGATCTGCTCCGCACTGCCGGGGCACGGGTGGAAGATGGAAACCTGGTATACGTCCCGTCCTCGCTTGTGGAAAAGGCGCTGGCGACGGCCCCCAAACGGGTCGTGATGTGCAACCGGCATGGCGATCCGGTCATGCCGCTCGAGGGAGACCGCTGCTTCTACGGGCCCGGCTCTGACACGCTGCACGTCGTCGACCATCGCACCGGCGAGCGCCGCAAGCCGCTGCTGCGCGACGTCGTGGAAGGCACGCTCCTGTGCGACGCCCTGCCCCACGTCGATTTTGTGATGTCGATGTTCGTCCCCTGCGACGTGGCGCCGGCCGTCGCCGACCGCTATCAGATGGAGGCGATGCTGTCGAACACGGCCAAGCCGGTCATCATCGTCTCGCTCGATCTGCAGGGCCTGGCCGACGCGGTGGCGATGGCCGAGGCCGTGGCGGGCGGCCGCGACGCGCTCAGCCAAAAGCCTTTCGTGGCGTGCTATGTGAATGTTACCACCGGCCTGCGCCACAACCAGGAAGCGCTCGAAAAGCTGCTCTTCCTGGCCGATCGCCGGCTGCCGGCGCTCTATATCCCGGTGTCGACGAGCGGCGTGTGCAGCCCGGTGACGCCGGCGGGCTCGATCGCGGTGGATAACGCCGGGATGTTGGTCGGGCTGGTGCTGTCGCAGTTGAGGAACGAGGGCGCGCCGTTCGTCGCGCCCGGCATGCAGCACTCTCCGCTCGACATGCGCACCCTCGTGTCCACCTACTGTGAGCCGGAGCGGGGGATCGCCCAGGCCCTCGGCCGCTTTTACGGGCTGCCCCGCTTCGCACTCGGCGGCGTGTCCGAGTCCAAGGTCGTCGACCAGCAGGCCGGCATCGAGGCGGCGCTGACGCTCATGAGCGAGACACTCTCGGGCGGCAACATCATCCACGACCTGGGCTACCTCGAATCGGGCCTCTCTTTCTCGCTGGCGCAGTTGACCATCTGCAACGAGATCGTGAGCTGGATCAAGGCCTTTGTGCAAGGCATAGAGGTGTCGGACGAGACGCTGGCGCTCGACCTGATCGCCGAGCTGAGGGACGAGGGCAACTATCTCCAGTCGCCGCACACGCGCGCCCACTTTCGCGAGCGCTGGTACCCGACCCTGTTCGAGCGCGACACGCACAGCGCCTGGGCCAACAAGGGGGGCCAAGATCTTGGAGCGCGCGCGTCCGCGACCGTGGACCGCATCCTGGACGAACACCGGCCCGAGCCGCTGCCCGGTGACGTCCGCGATCGCCTGCGCCATATCGTGCAAGAAGCAGAAAAAGCCGCCAGGGCCGCGACAAGATGACAGAGACCTGGCTCACGCAAAGGCGCAAGGGCGCAAAAAGATGGTAGAGTATCTCTGTGTAACAAAACTCGATGGTCACCCTGTCCAATGTTGTTCGGCCAAATTTCACCGCCAAGACGCCAAGAACGCAAAGAAACTGCGAAAAATCTTGGCGCTCTTGGCGCCTTCGCGGTGAGAAAACTCCGACCTCTATCGACAACACTCAACAGGGCGACTATCCAAAACTCTAAAGGAGAAAAAATGCGTACCAATCGAGTGAAGGAAAACCTGCAAGCAGGCCAGCCGTCCTTTGGGGTCGGCACCCTCTGGCCGTCGCCAGAGGTCGTCGAGTTCTGTGGCTATCATGGGTTCGACTGGCTCTGGCTCGACCTGGAGCACGGCGCCTTTGACCTGCACAACCTGGCGCACGTGGTGCGCGCCGCCGACGCCACGGGCATGGTGTCGATCGGCCGCCTGCCCCACACGCGGGACCCCGAAGTGGTGCTGCGTTACATGGAGACCGGGCTGGGCGGGATCATTGTCTCGCACGTGCACGGCAAGGAGGACATCGAGTTCGCCGTGCAGGCGTCCAAGTACCCGCCTGTGGGCATCCGCAGCGCCGGTGTGATGCGCCCGGCGAACTGGGGCATCGGCTGGCCCTCGGCCGAGTACTATGCCTGGTCGAACGAGAACACGGTCGTCATGGCCCTCGTCGAGGACCGGGAAGGGATCGAAAACCTGGACGAGATCCTGAGTGTGCCCGGGCTCGACGCCGTCGTGATCGGCTACGGCGACCTGTCGCTCACCACCGGCCATCCCGGCGACAGGTATCACCCCGAAGTGGCCGAGCTGGGCCGGATTGGCACGCAGAAGGTGCTCAACTCGAAAGTGGCGCTGCAAGTCACCGTCCAGGACGGCGACGGAGCCCGCAAGGCGGTGGAAGAGGGTGCGCTCATGGTCCGCTGCAGCATCCCCTCCGTCCTGGGCGCCGCCATGCAGTCGTGGCTGGACAAGGCCAAAGGCGAGTAATCCAGGGAGAGCTCCACGGAGATACACGGAGAAGGGAGAGAGAAAAGGACTCCCTGGCGCCCGCCGTTTCCCGTGCATCTCTGTGGAACCTGCATCAGGAAGGCGGGTAGTCTCCCTATCGAGTGTTGGCAGGTGAGCGCAAGGGCACTTTTACCGCAAAGACGCCAAGAACGCCAAGGTTTTTGTGCCAATTCTTCGCGCCCTTGGCGTCTTGGCGGTGAAACTCGGCCTGGCATCTCTCAACAACACCCAACAGGGTGACTATCGGAAGGCGGTTCATGGCAGATCAAACCATACGTGTATCGAGCTATACCGGCGGCATTGTCGGCCCTCACCTCGAGATGCTCGGGCCGGTGGCCGATGGCGGCACGATCGTGGCCGAGACGGCGCCCGGCTGCTGGGGGCCGATCATCACCCCCCACTTTCGCGGCGGGCACGAGGTGACGCAGCCGGTGGCGGTGGCCGGCGCCGAGGTCGGCGACGCGGTCGCGATCAGGATCCAGTCGGTGCGCATCCGCTCGCGTGCTTCCGCGTCGGGCACCAGCCGCATGATCGAGGGCCGGCGCTTTACCGGCGGCCCGCTGGTCACCACGCGCTGCCCCGGCTGTGGAGCCGAGAACCCGCGCACCGTGCTGACGGGCGTTGGCGCCGAAGCCATTCGCTGTGCCCGCTGTGGGGCCGCGGCCATCCCGGCCGAGATGATCAACGGCTACACGATGGTGTTCGACGCGGAGCGGAGCCTGGGCCTCACGGTCGGTCCACGAGCCGCGGCCGAGATCGCACACCGGGCCGCCGAGTACGCGGCGCTGCCGCCCGACTCGACACAACACTCGGTCCTCACGCTGGCCCGCGCCGACCTGCCCGGCATCCTGGCCCGCGTCCGGCCGCTGGTCGGCAACGTCGGCACCACCCCCGCCGTTCAGGTGGGCGACTCGGCCAACCGCGGCGCCTGGGCGCGCTTTGGGCAGGACGACGGCGACGGCGATCCCCTCACCGACGCGCACATGGACATCGACTCGGTGCGCGAGGGCGCCATCGTGCTCTGTCCGGTCAAGGTGCGTGGCGGCGGCGTGTACGTCGGCGACGTGCACGCCATGCAGGGCCAGGGCGAGATCGCCAACCACACCACCGACGTGTCGGCCGAGGTGACGCTGCGGGTAGAGGTGGTGAAGGGACTGGCACTCGAAGGCCCAATCGTGCTGCCGCCCGTAGAAGACCTGCCGCCGCTGGCGCGACCGTGGACCGAGTCAGAGCGGGAAGCCGGCCGCCGGCTGGCGACCGAGTGGGGTGTGGCGCCGGAAGAGACGGCGCCCATCCAGGTGGTGGGCTCGGGCCAGAGCGTGGACGCGGCGATCGGCTGCGCGCTCGAGCGGGCCGCCCGGCTGCTGGGGATGAGCCTGGACGAGGTGCGGAACCGCGCCACGATCACCGGCTCGGTCGAGATCGGGCACACGGGCATGGCCAAGGTGACGCTGCTCGCCCCGCTGCCCATCCTGGACCGCCTCGGCATCGGCCGGTTTGCGGCAGAGCAATACGGCGCTCGTCCCGAACGAGAGACTGGCTAGCCAAGCGAACCGCCGCGCCAGCCCCCTCACCGGCGCTAACGATGCCAACCTCGCCGGGGTGTTCCACCCCGACGAGGTTTTTTTTGGGAAACGGCCACCGGGCATCGGAAACG
>DATHUZ010000062.1:0-2294 GCA_035461725.1 Anaerolineae bacterium | reverse complement strand
AGTCCACCTCGTAGTAGAGCCTGTCACCGCGGGCCGACGTGCCGGCGACGAGCAGATCGAGGCCGGCGGCACGCACCCGCTCGTACCAGGCGGCGAGCGCGGCCTCGCCGGGGATGCGCGCGATGGGCAGGGCAAAGAGGGAGCCCATGGTGGCGCGCACGGTCTGTGGGTCGTAGAGGTCGGCGGCCGGCTCGACGACGATCACGCCGGTGGCCCCGGCGGCGTCGGCGGTGCGGACGATGGAGCCGAGGTTGCCGGGGTCACGGAGTTGGCAGGCGATGACGACGAGCATGTCGTCGACGAGGGGCAGCACGTCGAGCGGCGGGTCGACGATGTGCACGGCCGCGGCAATTCCCTGGGGCTGCTCGCGCTCGGACAGGGAGCCGAACACGTCGGCGGAGAGGGCCAGGCGCTGCTCGGGCGCGACGCGCTCGACGAGGGCGCGCGCCCGGTCGCTGACCAGGAGATCGGGGGCATAGATCAGCGTGTCGATGGGTGCGCCGCGGTCGAGCGCCTCCTCTACGAACCGGATGCCCTCGATCAGATAGAGGCCTTCGCGCTCGCGATATTTTCGCGACTGGAGCGAGCGAAAGAACTTGACGCGCGGGTTGCGAAAGCTGGTGACGACCAAGCCGGAGCTACCTCTCGCCGGTCAGGCCGTTGAATTCGGGCTCGCGGCACTCGCAGGCGGTGCGCTCCTCGCCACCGCGGGTGATGGTCCCCTCATAGTCGGTGTGCGCGGCGTGGACGCGCCAGCCGGACAGGACGAGTGGGAGGGGCCCATCGGCGGCGATCCATTCGCCATTGTATTTGCGTGCAAAGTGGAGGTGGGTGGATTGAGAGAAGCCGCCTTCGCACGAGGGGTGGCCGATCGGGTCGCCGCGCTCGACGTGAGTCCCAACGGGCACGCGGCCGTCGGCCGCGACGTGCAGGTAAAAGAGCACCCACCCGGTTTGCTCGTGCCCATCGCCGTCGAGATCGACCATCACCTCGCCATTGTGGCTGTAGACGACGAGGCCGGGCGCGGCGGCCCTGGCCCAGGCGGTGGCAGCCTGGCAGCCGAGGTAGCCCTCGTCGGGCACGACGTCGATGGCGGCCCAGGCGCTGCCATCGGCCCACGCGCCGTGGGGGCCGCCGGTGTAGTACCAGAGCTCGCCCTCGGCCCACGGCAGGCTCAGGTTGGGGCAGGTGACGGTGGCGGGAATGAGCGGCTCGACGGCGTAGGAGGCCGGCTCGCCAAAGAGGCGCCGGTAGGTGGCGAGAAGACTGTCCGGGCCGTCGCCGACCAGCCGCAGCCAGTCGGCCTTGTAGTTGTCGAGGGAGAAAAAGTATTGGATGCCGGCGGTGGCAGCGTTCAGCGAGGAGGCATAGCGGGTGGCGCTGCCGTCGGGCCAGGTGATCGGCTGCACGCCGCGGCCGCGCCAATCGTAGTAGCCCTTGTTCAGCGCGTCGGCGGCCCACGCGAGCTGCTGGCTGAGGCGATCCCAGCCGCTGCCGGTATAGCCCATCGCGGCGCCGGTGGTCGGGCTGGGGTTGGTGACCCAGCCGCTGCGCAGCTCCATGATGGCGAGGAGGAGGCGCGGGCCGACGCTGTAGTGGTGGGCGACGAGATCGACGATCTCGGGGCCGGTGAGCAGGTCGCCGTTCACCGTCTCGTAATACTCGGCCAGGTAGCCACCGCGGCTCGTCGCAAAAGCGGCCGTGTCAAAGTCGACGTAGGCAGGGCCATAGACGAACTCGCTGTTTGGCAGCAGGCGGAGCGCAGGCCCGCTCTCCATTTCTGTGTGGGGCACCTGGAGCACCTGGCCTACAGTCAGAGCGTTGGGATTGGCGAGGGTGTTGGCGCGCGCCAGGGCGTCGACGGTGCAGCCAAAGCGGATGGCGATGCCACTCAGGGTATCGCCTGACTGGACCACGTATACCTGAGGTGCGGGGCTGGGGTCGGGGGCGACACCCACCTCGGCCATGCCGCCGAGAGGTGCTGGCGTTTGGCCGGGCAGAGGCGTCGACCTCACCGCCGCAGCCGCGCCGGCGGTGGACTCGCAGGTGGCGTCGACTGCCGGCGCCGTTTGCTGATCGCGTGCACAGGCGCCGAGCAGCAGTGCCAGGAAGATTGACACCGCGAGGATGCGCCGCTTCTTCATCACTCGTCCCTCGCTTGGATTCAGTGTCTCGATTATACCACAGGCGGGAGATTCCGCAAGATTCCGGGGCACCGGTTGGAAGGCTGGAAGGTGGAAGATGGGCATGTCAACCTTCCGGCTTGCCGCCCTTCCATGTCGTCTTGGTATCAT
>DATHUZ010000061.1:0-7728 GCA_035461725.1 Anaerolineae bacterium | reverse complement strand
CCGCTCGTTGTCCACGTCCTGGACGACACTGCCGTCGGGCAAGCGCTTTCGGACAATCAGGTCCTCGCCACTCAGGGTCCAGCGGAGCAGGTTGCCATCCTCACCCACAGCCCACCACTCGGTAAAGCCATCCTGGGTAATGACCCGGCGCACGGGCAGGCCGACCTTGCTCGCGGCGCGCCAGTCGGTGCCCGCGAGCCACGACAGGTAACGCTCATAGATCGGCTTGTCGAGCCCTTGCTGGGCAAGGAACGAGGCCTCCTGCTCGGGCGTGATCTGGATGCCGAGCACGTTGCGTGCCACGTTCCCCGGTGCCGCCTCGGTGATCGCAAAGACCGCGATCGACACAAGGAGCATGGTCAGCAGCATCAACAGGAGGCGCCGCACTATGAATTTGGCCATAGGCCCTGCTCCTTCCGGATCACTTAACGGGACTGCAGGTCGGGGCGGGTTCGCCCCGACCTGCCTGGCGACCTTGGTCGCACGACGTCCTTACGATCAGGCCGTCTTCCACGTCTCGTTAAAGAGCATATAGATGTTCGGATGGGGCATGACGTCCTTGACATTCTGGCGATGCACCATCCACACGTTCATCCAGTAGGGAATGCCGATGGAGCCGCGATCGAGCTGGATCTGCTCCAGCTCGCAAAAGATCTGGCGCCGGGCTTCGACGTCGAGCGTGCCGTTCGCCTGCGTCAACAGCTCCGAGAACTCGGGATCTACCCAGCGGCTCTCGTTCCACGCGGCGGGGTTGCCGTCCGCATCGGCGGTGTAGGCCAGGTTGAGCGTCATGGTCCCCAGCGGACGGTGCGTCCAGGGCGTGACCCCCAGGTCGACCTCGGTCCACTGCTCCCAGTACTGGTTATTCGGCATCGTGTTCAGGGTGATGTTAAAGCCTGCCGGCGCCGCATCCTCCTTCAGGATCTCGGCGTACGACACGATGTCGGGCCACCCGGTGCCGACAGCGATCTGGATGTCGATCCCGTCGGGATAGCCTGCGTCCGCCAGGAGCTGCTTGGCCTGGTCGGGGTCATAGGGTGGGACCGGGATGTCGCAGTACTCGGGATGGTTTTCGTACACGTGGATGTCCTCACCCACCAGGCCCTGCCCAAAGTAGGCCAGGTTCAGGATCTTTTCGTGGTTCTGGCACAGCTTGAGCGCCTTGCGCACGTTGTTATCGGTCCACGGGTCGAGGTCAACGCGCATGCGCAGCACGCGCGAGATGGCCGTGGGTACGCCGGCGACGACCACGCCCGGGTCGTCCTTGAGCGCCAGGTAAAAGTCGGGGCTGACATTGTCGCCCAGGTCGAGATAGTCGACTTCGCCGGCCTGAATCGCCGCGATCCACGCCGACGATTCTTCGCCCATGTCGATGAATTCCATCTCGTCGAGGTAGGGCAAAGGCTGGCCGTCCTTCCCGTTCTGCCAATAGTCGGTGCGGCGCTTGATGAGCACGCGCTCACCCTCGCTGTATGCATCGAGTGTGTAGGGCCCTGTGCCGTGGGGCGCCTGGATAAAGTCGCCCTCAAAGGTTCGGTGATTCAGGACCATGGCCGGGTAGTGGAACATGTGTTCGGGCACGCCGATCTCGGGCTGGGTCAGGTGCAGGACGACGGTATAGTCGTCAACCTCTTCGATGTTCGTCGCACTCAGATAGCCGCCGATCAGGCCAAGCATCGACGAGCCGACGTCCTCCTTCAGCCACTCGTTCATGGTAAAGACCACGTCGGCCGCGTTGAACTCGTCGCCGTTGTTGTGCATGATCCCCTGGCGCAGGTTGAGTGTCCAAGTCAGCAGGTCATCGCTCGCCTCCCAGCTCTCCAGCAGGTAGGGCCGCGCGACGTTGTCGACGCCATAGTAGGTGAGGTACTCGGCGACCTGCCGCAGTTGGTTCGAAGGCGACACCCAGGAGAACTGGGCAGGGTGGGTGACCTTTTGC
The DNA here is from genome assembly GCA_035461725.1 of Anaerolineae bacterium. Taxonomy (GTDB): domain Bacteria; phylum Chloroflexota; class Anaerolineae; order JAAYZQ01; family JAAYZQ01; genus JAFGIA01. The sequence continues at coordinate 5,789 of DATHUZ010000061.1, read as the reverse complement.
ACGCGGCTCGCCACGCGCAGGCTGCCACCGCGCGTCGGAGCGGCGGCTGCCGGTGCCGTCGTCGGCTGGGGCACAGCCGTAGCCTGTGGCACCGCTGTCGGGGCGGATGTAGGCTCCGGGGTGGCACCGCACGCCGCCAGGAATGCAGACGCGCTCGTGAACGACACGCCGAGCAGCGTCGCCGTGCGCAGGAACTCGCGACGGCTGATGCGCCCCTGCCGGTACAGTTCTTTCAGCTCCGGGATGTATGCATGACCCTCATCCCGCTTCTGCCTCTTGATGATTTCCATTCTTCGCTCCTCCCGATCGTAATCTTGATGCCTCGGTTCTACCCAAAAGACGGCATCCTCGTATCTTCTTTCCTTGAAGGCCAACCTCGTCGCCGGTCCGCATCACCCCCTCTCACCCGTATTTGAGCCGCGGTGCAGTCATCCTGTCAAATTGAACGCCGGTTATTATATCATACCCCGGTATATGGTGCAAGCTCGTCTCGATCCGACCGGTTGCCCATCGGCGTCACGACGCGATGCTGTCAACACGGCCGCCGCCCTGTGGGGCCACCCGCGACAGTGCATCGGCCACGCGCTCCAGCGCGGTCGCGATCTTTTCCAGCGAGCTCGCGTACGAAAAACGCAAGTAGCCCTCCCCGTACTGTCCAAAGGCCGTGCCCGGCAACACGGCGACCCCCGCCTCTTCCAGAAGGTAGTCGGCGAGCTCGGCCGACGAGCGGCCGAACGACGATACGTTCGGGAACACGTAAAACGCGCCCTGCGGCACGGGGCAGCGCACCCCGGGGATGTCCTGCAGCCCCATGACGATCAGATCGCGCCGTCGCCGAAAGGTCTCGACGGCGGCATCCACGCCATCCTGCGGGCCGAGGATCGCCTCCAGCCCGGCGAGCTGGGTGAAGGTGGCGGTGCAGCCGACAGAGTGTGTCAGGAGCAGGTCCATCTTGTCTGCCAGCGGCACCGGCATGATCCCGTAGCCGAGGCGCCAGCCGGTCATGGCATACGTCTTCGAAAAACCGTCGGCGACGATCGTCCGCTCGGCCATCCCCGGCAGCGACACGATGCTCGGCGCCTCACCGTCGTACACCAACCGGGCATAGATCTCGTCGGAGAGGATCCACAGATCGCGCTCACGGGCCGCCTGTGCCACGTGCTCCAGCGTCTCGGGCGTGTGGATGCCCCCCGTCGGGTTGCTCGGCGAGTTGAGGATGACGAGACGCGTGCGATCGCTCAGCGCCTCGTCGAACGCGTCGAGATTCAAGTCGTAGCTGCGCATCTCGAGCAGTGGCACGGGCACCGGTTGCCCCCCGGCGAGGCCAATCGCGGCGGAGTAGCTGGGGAAGCCCGGGTCGGGATAGATCACCTCGTCGCCTGGCTCGAGTAGCGCCAGCAGCGGCAGGAGGATGAGCGGCTTGGTGCCCGGCGCAATCACCACCTGCTGGGGAGCGAATTCGACGCCGCGGCGCCTGCCCGCCTCGGCGGCGATGGCGCGTCGCAGCTCGGGCACGCCGGCCGGCGGGTTATAGCGTGTCTTGCCCGCCGTGATGGCGCGGACGCCTTCCAATGCCACATGCGGGAAGGTGTCGAAATCGGGCTGACCGATCTCGAGGTGAATGATCTCGCGGCCCTGTGCCTCGAGTGCCTGGGCGCGCGCCAACACCGCGTACGCTCCTTCTGCTTTTAGGTGGTCGATACGTTGTGCAAATGACATGACCGGCCTCCCCGTCCTATCCATGACTGTCCAGGTGCCACACCTCGCCTTGCTCCTGGATCACACGGTCCAATACCACCTCGCGCGTATCGGTCAGCTCGTCCAGCATGGCCCGCTTGGCTGCGGCAGGGTCGCGCGCCCGCAGCGCCTCGATGATCTGAGTGTGCGTGTGCTGCATTGTCTCGCCGGCGCGGCGCATCACCATAAAGCGGGCGAGGCGGTCGTGCACGCGGGCCACCAGCTCGGCCAACTCCCTGTTGCCCGCCGCCTCGGCCACCAGGCAGTGGAACTGGCGGTTTTCGTAGGTATAGCGCGCGTACGAGTCGTCGTCGTCGCCGCTGTAGCCGGCATAGACACGATCCAGTGCCTCGACCTGCTCGTCGGAAATGCGGCACGCCGCGCGCTCCACGGCCGCCAGCTCCAGGATCTCGCGCAGCTCGAACAGATCACGCAGTTGTTTCAGGGTGAAGCGAGTGACGAGGTAGCCGGAGTGAGGCTTGATGGTGACGAGGCCTTCCTGGTGGAGCATCTGCAGCGCTTCGCGGATCGGGGTAATGCTGGTGCCGTGCTGCTCGGCGATCTCGCGCACGTCGATTCTGGCGCCCGGCAGGCGGTGGCCCATGATGATCGACTGCCTGAGCCGGGCATAGACCTCGTTCTTGAGTGTGCCGTTCCTCGCTTCGTCGGAACCCACTTTTCCCCCGTAGAGCACGTGTTAATCACCGCCAGAAGGCCGCAGCCACTATTATATCAGATGATATACTAGATGTCAACAGAAAATATACTGGCGATACTGCTAGATATTTCTTCCGAAGCCAGGCGGGACCAAACGCCGAGGACAATGCGACAGTTACCAGTCAGGATGCAAGTTGTCCCGAGCAAGCACGGACTCGGGAGCCGCCCCCTTCCCGCTCGAGTCCGCAGCTTGCGCGGGGTAGACTTCAGGGCACTCTAGACACGCCGGTGCAGTCGCCCGCTGATCCGCAGCCAGCCGATCTCACCGCCGGGCAGCCGCACGATATCGCCCATGATGTCCTTGAACATTCCGTCGAGAACGAGCAGGCGATCCGCCTCGCACCGTCCCACCGAGATCGGCGGCGGAGCCGGCGGCGGTGGCGTCTCTTCATTCGGAAAGCCACGCTTGTAGGTGATCTGCCCCACGAGTTTCTTTCCTACCATGCCCAGGTCGACGTCCGTATAATAGCCGGTATAGTGCCCGGCGTAGGGCGCCAGATCGGCGGGAGACGACTCGATCGGCTTGGGCTCCGGGTCCTCTATCTCCAGGTACTCGCGCAGCGCGAAACGGCGTGCCGCCTGGGTTAGCTTGCCGCCGCGGCCGCTGTTGGTGAAAATGGCCATGGCAAACTCGCGCTCGGGCACCAGCACCAGGAGCGACACCTGGCCCTTGGTGCCTCCACCGTGCGACAACTGGCGCACGCCGCCCACCTGGCTGATCGCCCACGTCAGCCCCCACTGCTCGCTGCCCCACAGCGTCACCTGGGGCGACTGCATCGCTTCGAGGCCGACGCGTGAGACGATGGCGGCGCCGTCGTCCGGTGCCGCGTCCACCCCCAGGTGAAAGCGGGCGTAACGCAGCAGGTCGTGGACGTGGGTCGTGATCCCGCCGGCAGGATAGGTGGAGCACTCGACCTGCCATGGACGCGCCACCTGTGGCCCTTCCTCTCCAGGCTCGTGGCCCACGGCAAAGCGGTGGGTCATCACCGCTTCCGGCCGAAAGTAGACGTGCTCCAGCCGAAGCGGGTCGAGGACGAGGTCCTTCATCGCTTGCTCAAAGGGCAGCCCCATTGCCTTTTCGACCAGGTAGCCGGCGAGGGAAAAGCCGGCGTTATTGTAGGACCAATGGGTGCCGACCGGCGCCACCTGTGGCAGACCGGCCATGTCGGCGACATAGCGCGCGAGCGCATCGTCGCCCTGGCCCGTGCACCGGAAAAAGTCACCGGCCCAGCCGCCCATGTGCGTCAGGAGGTGGCGCAGGGTGGCGCGTTCCGATGCCTCGTCATCGGACACGCGAAAGCCGGGCAGGTAGCGGCGCACCGGCGCGTCGAGCTCGAGCTTGCCCTCCTCCACCAGGCGCATCACCAGGGTGCCGGTAAAGGTCTTGGTGATCGAGCCAACCTGAAAGAGTGTGTCGTGCGTCACGTCGAGAGGATGCTCGACGCTCGTCACGCCCCAGCCAGCCGCGTCGACCTGGCCGTCGTGGAGCACGCCTGCGGCCACGCCGGGGATATCGTTCCTCTCCATCTCCCGGGCCACAAACTCGGCCAGGTGCTGCCATCGTGTATCAGAGCCAGTCGTCATCGATCCTCCTTCGAGAGAACAGGTGGCTAGCCTTCGGCGTCTGGCCCGGCATCCACGCCGGCAGCCACCTCCCGGCGGAGATCGTCGACAACCCGGGCGGCTGCCTCGAGGTCGATCCGCTCCATCCCCGCCAGCTCCTGCAACTGGGCACGAATGGCCCGCAGCGAGGTAGTGGCGTCGCGCATGCGGGGAGCGACGACCTCGTTGAGCAGGTACTCCAGCTCCTCCAGCTCGACGGCGAGCGCACGGACTCGAAACGCGAGGCGCGCGAGGTCCGCCCTGTCTTCCATCCTATTTCTTCTCCAATTGCACGTCGAGATCCACCGCCGCCGGGGCATCCGCGCCGACACACACGTCGTCTTCGGCATAGAGCCAATACCCCTCAGCGCCGATGATCATCGTATAGCACTCGTCCCGCTCAAACAGCAGCGGCAGCACGAGGGCTCCCTGGCGGTCTGATTCGGCCGAGGTATAGACCTCTGCATCGGTCCACTGAAAAGCGTCGTAGGAGATGCCTGGCATGATTACCAGGAAAATGGCACCGGGAATGGGTTGCCCGGTGTCCAGGTCGCTGATGATGCCCTGCACCTGCACTCCGTTGGCCGCTGCCGGCGTGGGCGTGGGGCGCGGCCGGGCGCCGGCCCCCACAGTCGTCGTGCCGGCCTGTACCACCTGCCCTTCCACCTCCAGCTCGATGTCGTATTGGCCATCGGGCAGAGGGCCGCTGTTGGCCGAGAGCCAGTCGTACCAGGTGCCCGATTCCCCGTCCTGCCACACGTAGGCCCATTCGGCCACTTTTTGACCGTCGATCGCCCAGCGCACGACCGTGTTCAGGCCATCTTCCATCCCGCGATAGTCGGAAAACACGTACAGCTCCTCCAGGCCCGAGCCAAAGCTGGAAGCGGGGCCCACCGGGTTACCCCGGCGGTCGATGCCCTCGGCAAAGACGATGGGCGCAAAAGATATCCCGCTGCCCTGGCTGCGCGTCACCTGGAAATTGCCGACCGCGGCGAGCTCGCCCTCGATCGACAGCTCGAGCCGCCAGTTGCCTGCGTCCAGCCCCCGTGAGGCTGTCAGTGTCAACACATAGTTGCCCTGCCTGCCATCCACCCACGTTTCGGTCTTGTCCAGCATCACCTCGCCATCCAAAAGCCAGGTGTGTGCCCACTCGGTGCCATTGGTCATGTTCTTATAGTCGAAAAAGGCCATCAGGCTGGTGATGCCCGCCGGGAAGAGCACGCCCGGGTCGATGGGCTCATCCTGGGCAGTTGCACGCTGGCCAAAGATGACGTTCTCGAAAGCCGGTCCACTTTGCGCCTGGCCGCCGATTGGGATCTGGGTGCTCGCCGCCTGCTTGCCGTCGACATAGATCGCCGCCTTGAAGGTACCGTTGGGCAGGCTGTCGAAACTCCAGCCCACCCACCAGTTGCCCGCCGGGCCGCCGGTCCACGGGCCCGAGGACCAGCTCAGGTCGGCCGATTCCTGGTTGTTGATCGCGCCCCTGACCTCGACGATCGAGGTAGACGCCAGGTTCTCGTAATCGAAAAAGAGGTACAGCTCGCCGGCCCCCGACGGCAGGGTGGTGATGAGCGCCGCCGGCTGCTGCGACTCGGTGACCCCCGACGAAAAGAGCAAATTGTAGATCCGGGGCTGGCCCGCCGGCGTCGTGCCGGGCTGGGCAGGCGTCGTGGACTGGGGATTCAACCCGAGGCGCGCCGCTTCGACAAGCGGCGCGGCCAGGCTGATCGGAC
>DATHUZ010000060.1:0-3409 GCA_035461725.1 Anaerolineae bacterium | reverse complement strand
AGCTGCTCATCGTCGACGAGCCGTTTGCCGCCCTCGATCCGATCAACACGCGCACTGTCAAAGAGCTGATGTGCGAGCTGCGCGACGAGGGCGTCACGATCGTCATGTCGACGCACCAGATGCACCAGGTGGAAGAGCTGTGCGACCGGATCGTGCTGATCGACCATGGGCGCAACGTGCTGTACGGATCGCTGGACCAGGTGCGGCGTCAGTACGCAGGGAGCCAGGTGCGCGTGCGCGTCGATGGCAGCCTTCCGGCCCTGGTAGGGGTGGAGCAGACGGTTAGCAGGAGCGGCACGATCGAGCTGCAACTGGCAGCCGGTACCACGCCGCAGCAGATCCTGGAGCAGCTCATACAGTGCCACGCAGCGGTCGAGCACTTTGAGCTCGCCGTGCCGACCCTGGAGGAGGTTTTTGTGCGGGCCGTCGCCGAGCATGCTGAGAGGAACGCGCGATGATGAAAGTATGGCTGATTGCCCAACATCACTTTCTAAAAGAGGTGCGCAGCCGGACCTTCCTGCTGCTGTTGTTCGCCCTGCCGCTGTTCCTCGCCTTTGTCACAGGCTTTGCCTACCTCGTTTCGGTGTTGCAGAGCAGCCACACCACGCTGGGCTACGTCGACCCGGCCGGGTGGCTGGCAAATCCAGAGGCGGGACCACCCGAGCCGGAGGTCACCCTGGTACGGTTTCAGGCCGAGGCCGACGCGCACCAGGCGCTGGAAGCGGGCGAGGTCGACGCCTACTACTTGCTGCCGGCGTTCCGCGATGCCCGGCTGGCGCAGCTCATCTATTTTGAGCCACCCGGCTACACGGCCGACCGCTATTTCCAGGACCTGGTGCGGCGCAACGCGATGGCAGGCCTGTCACCGGCCCTGATCGAGCGCGTCCTCTCTGGCGCCGACGTCAACGTGCGCGCCACCTCCACCAACCGCGAGTTCCCGGGCGGGGATCCCACCGTCGCCCACTTCCTGCCGCTCATCGCCGCCGCCATCTTTTCCTTCCTGGTGATCACCACCTTCGGCGACCTGGGCGAGGCGGTCGTCACGGAAAAGGAGAACCGCACGGTGGAGGTTGTAGTAACCTCTGTATCTGCCGGGCGGCTGATGGCTGGCAAGATCCTCGGCGGCCTCGGCATCGCGCTCCTCCAGTTGGCCGTGTGGATCATCTGCCTGCTGCTGATCGTCGCCGTGGGCGGGAGGGTACTCGAGATCGAGTGGCTGCAGAACATCGACCCGAACTGGCGCGACGTCGCCATGGTCGTCGTCGTCGCCCTGCCGGCGTACCTCTTCCTGGCCGCGCTGACCACAGCCATGGGGGCAACCCTCGTCGAGGCGCAAGAGCTCCAGCAGGTGGGCGGCCTGGCGTTCTTTGTGCTCTTCCTGCCGCTCTACCTGCTGGTGCCGCTTTCGCAGGAGCCGAACGGCACACTGGCGCTCGTGTTCAGCTTTTTTCCCTTCACCTCGGTGGCGACCATCGCCCTCCGCTGCCTGCTGATGGAGGTGCCGGGCTGGCAAGTTGCCGTCGCCGCGGGCATCGCACTCGCCAGCGGCGTCGCCATGACCTGGCTGGCGGGCAAGGCCTTTCGCGCGAACATGCTGCGCTATGGACAGCGGCTGCGTCTGCGGGCGTGGTTCGGCCGGCGTGAGGGGCGCGTGCCCGTCGGCAAAGGAAGGATCGTGCAGCCATCATGAACAAGACATTGGCGGTCGTGAGTTACGAAATCCGGGCCACCCTGGCACGCAAGGCCTTTCTGATCGTCGGTCTCGGCTTGCCGCTGCTCGCCGGCCTGATTGTGCTGGCGATGATCTGGATCAACCGGGACACGGCATCCGCACCGCCGGTGGCGGCGGAGGCGGAAAGGGACGCGCAACAGGTCGTAGGCTATCTAGATCCTGGTGGCCTGATCCAGGTCATCCCCGGCGACATCCCGAATGCCCGGCTGCTGCCTTACTCCGACGTCACGGGAGCGCAGGCAGCGCTGGAGGCGGGTGAGATCGACGGCTACTACCTGATTCCGGCCGACTACCTGGAGAGGGGCGACCTGACTTATGTCCAGCTCGAATACCAGCCGCTTTCCTTCACGAGCCCCGACCACCGCCCCATCGAGTGGACGCTGTTGGTGAACCTCTTTGGCGGCGACGTCGCGGCGGTCGACGCCCTGGCAAACCCGATCGAGGTGGAGTGGCAGCAGGCCACACCACCGGGGGCGACCGAGCCGGTGAGCGTGGACGAGAGCTGGATCGCCGAGCTGCTCCCCAACCTGATGGCGTTCCTGCTCTACATGGTGATCATCCTGCCCGCCGGCACGCTGGTGGCGACGGTCACCGACGAGAAGAAGAACCGCGTCATGGAGATCCTCCTCTCGTCGGTGTCTACCATCCAGCTCATCGGCGGCAAGATCGTGGCCCTCGGTCTGCTTGGGCTGCTGCAGACGGCGCTGTGGGCAGGCGTGGTGTGGTCCGTCGTCTACCTGGGTGGCGAGGGTCTGAGTATCCCGCCCGGCTTCCAGATCCCGTCGGGGCTGCTCATCTGGTGTTTTGTGTTTGCATTGCTGGGCTATGCCATGTACGGGTCGATGATGGCGGGGCTGGGGGCGCTGGCCTCCGACATCAAGGACAGCCGCGGCGCGACGATGATCGTCCTGTCGCCGCTGATCGTCGTCGTTATGTTTCTAATCATCATCGTCGCGCGGCCGGACAGCCCGATTTCGATCGCCCTGAGCCTCTTTCCGCTCACCTCACCCGTGGCCATGATCGCCCGCATGACGGCGACCGGCGTGCCTGCGTGGCAGCCGGTGATGGCTGCCGCGCTGCAATTGCTGACGGCGGTGCTGATCGTGCGCACCGTGGCGCGCCTCTTCCGCGCCCAGGTCTTGCTGTCAGGGCAGCCGTTCAGCCTCAAAGCGTACGGCAGCGCCTTGCTCGGCACATCGTAGCACAAAAGGAGCACATCGTGCAAACCAGATCGATCGGCAAGGTGACACTCTACTTCAAGGCAGAGGAAAGCGAGGCGGCGGAGCTCGTGGGGAGTGCCTGCCAGCGAAGCCAGGAGCTCATCCGCGACCTTTGGCAGTTAGAGCCACCCGCAGAGTGCCGCGTGTACTTCATGACGTCGTGGCCGAGCGTTCTATTTCACGCAGCGCCCCCGCTCTGGCGCCTCTACCTGCGCGCCACCCTGCCGCTGCGCCGCGCCCGCATCGAGAAGGTGTGGACCATGGCCGGCGGCTGGACGCTGCGCTATGGGCCGCGGCACGTCATCGGCATCAAGCCGCCCCGGCTGCTGGAGCAAGTGGACGAGGACCTGCGCGCGCGTGTGTTCATGCCGCGCGAGGTGGACGAAGCGGTTCAGCACAACGCCTGCCACGAGCTGGTGCACGCCTGCAGCGACCATCTTCGCCTGCCCACCTGGCT
>DATHUZ010000059.1:0-7678 GCA_035461725.1 Anaerolineae bacterium | reverse complement strand
AAATGGACGTCATCGTCTATACCACGCCCACCTGACCCTACTGTTACCAGGTGAAAGAGTTTCTTTCACGCCAGGGCGTTCCATTCGTCGAAAAGAACGTGGCCGCCGACAGGCAGGCGGCCATGGAGATGATCCAGGCCTCGGGCCAGCAGGGGGTGCCGCAGGTCAAGATCGACGGCGAGGTCGTGGTCGGGTTTGATCAGCCGCGCCTGATGCAGCTCTTGCAGCAGGCCAAGGCCCAGGCGCGGCCCAAGCTGGGCGCCGCCGTCGCCGATGCCGAATCGCAGGCGGCCAGGCGCCCGGGCATCCCAACATCGGGCGCCTACGTCGGCCGCGTACGGCCCGGCACGCCTGCGGACCGCGCCGGCTTGCAGGCCGGAGACGTGGTGGTGCGCCTGGGCGGTCAGCCCGTCATCCTCGCCGACGACCTGCACCGCCTCCTGTCGCAGGTGCCAGAGGGGCGCGACGTGGCGCTCACTTATGTGCGCGACGGTCGTCGCCAGGAGACAACGGTAAGATTGTGACACCAAAAGCCCGCCGATCCCGGCGGGCTTTTCTTCCCCTGCGCTAGTAGGGGACACGTTCAAAGGTTCCGCTCTTCTGTCCGCTCTCATAAAAGAACACATACGCGAGCCCGTGGGTCATACCGTCACTGTCGCGGAAGATGAACCCGTGCTCAAAGTCCTGGATGAGCGGATCGGTATATCCCAGTCCAAACCCCTTCTCCTCACTCTTGGCCCACCCGATGGCTGCACTCTCTCCACCGAGATCGCACCACACGCCGCCCATACCACGTGTAGGGCGCACCAGGTTGGCGGGGATCCCCTGTGCCTCACAGTTATCGACCGCAATACCAGTCTCGGTCCACTTGTTCACGTGTACTTCGAACCGCCCGGCGCGTGGTCCATCCTCATACACTACGATTATCAGGTCCTTGTCTTTGCGCCAGAACATGTGCCCGTGCTCAAACAGTTGTTCGGCGTCGTTGATGATTTGCTCGGTCGCCTCGAAGGGGCAGCCCAGTTCGCTGCTGTATTTCCGCCACAAGCCGGCGAACATCCCCTCGAACTTGAAGGGTGAGGGGGGTGGGTTCCGGGTGGTGGGCACGCGGGCTGGCGTTGGGGTCCAGGTTGGTGTTGAGGTCGGTGTGATCGTCGCCGTCGGGATGACAGTATCTGTTGGTTCCTCGACTGCTGCGACGGTGACCTCGGTGGTCGGCTCCACCGTTGGCGTGGGCGTATCCGTCGGCGGAGCGGGCGTGGAGGTGGGTGAGCTCGCCACCGCGACCCGCGTCTCTGCCGTCGTAGCCGTCGGTGTGCCTCGATCCTCGCCCCCACCGCCCAGGAGTGACACCAGCAGCATGGCCGTCAAGATGACAGCCAACAACGCGCCGCCCACGAGCAGGTGCGGCGATACGCGCCGCGGTGCCAACGTGGTCGCGGTTTTGGGGGTCGCCCGCGCCGGCTGCTGCCGCCGTGTCGGCGCCGGTGCTGGTTCGGTGATGGCGCGGCGCAGCGCTAACGCCATGCTGGCACCGTCCTGGAACCGCTCTTCGGGCTGTTTGGCGATGGCCTGCAGGATCACTGCCTCGATTGCAGGCGATAGCGAAGGGTTAACCGCGCGCGGTGCGGGCGGCGCCTCGTAGATGATCTGGTGGAGCACCGCGTGGGGCGTTGGCGCCTGGAACGGAACCCGGCCGGTGAGCATCTCGTACAACACGACACCGAGGGCGTACAGGTCTGCGCGGTGATCGGTCTCTTCGCCGGCTGCCTGCTCGGGCGACATGTACTGTGGCGTGCCCATCAACGTCCCCGTGCGCGTTAACGATTCTGCCTCTGTCGCTGCCTTGGCGATCCCAAAGTCGGTGAGGGTGACGTGTTCCCCGGCCATGCTGGTACTTGTTCCGACGAACACGTTGGCCGGCTTGACATCTCGGTGCACAACACGGTGTTGGTGTGCATGGTCGAGGGCGCTCGCCACCTGCTGGATGATCTGCAGCGCGCGCTCTGGCGGCAGCGGTCCTTCGTCGATCACCTCTTTGAGCGTCCGTCCTTCCAGTAGCTCCATCACGAGGTAATGGGTTCCGCGATCCTCACCGACGTGGTGGATTACGACGATGTTCGGATGCCGCAGCATGGCCACCGCGCGGGCTTCGCGCTGAAAGCGTGCGAGAAAGGCCTCGTTGATACTTCGCTCCGGGGGCAATACCTTGATGGCAACGTGCCGGTCGAGCGATGGTTCGTAGGCGCGGTACACCACCCCCATCCCCCCGCGCCCGATCTCGGACACGATTTTATACTCCCCGATCCTGTTGCCTTTTCGCTCGCGGAGGATCAGGTCAGCTTCAAACTGGGCGTACTGGCGCGGGTTGTACGCTTGCACCGCAGCCAGGAATTCGTCAAGGAGGACGCGCGTGCGCGCATAGTTTATTGCCTCGTCGACCATGTCGTTGAGGCTCGCGCCTGCTCCAAAGCGTCTGCACACTCCACAGATGTCAGGCTGGTACAGGCAAAAGCGCCGGAACTCTTCAGCAGTGAACGCAGACAGCAGTAGCTGCCGCACGACCGCCAGATTATACACCTGGCCCATCACCAACACTCCTTTCTGGATTCGTCCGGCCATCCGGGCCTGATCGTGTCCATCCTTATTCGAGTGGCCGGGGAACGACTGGTGTTCTGTCTAGCGTGCTGTGATGAGGTGCGACGGCGAAAACACGGCTGAAGCCGTTACCAGGAACGCATCCATTTCACCTTGATGTGTACTAGTGCTTCTGCCACCTCCCATCGTCGTACAGGGCGAGAAACAGGGGGGAGAAAGACGGATCTCGCGCCCAGTTGAACAGCGCATCCTCACAGAACTCGACGGTGTTGCTGTGCAGCAGCGTGCCCCGCTCGAACGGCTGTACCTTGGCGCAGAATCCCTTCTCTTCGTCGGTGGCCCAGCCCAGCGATCCGGTCGGTCCGCCGAAAAAGTTGCGCCATACCCAGCCAAAGCCGCGCTTGGGCTCGTACAACCCGGGCGGCGGCGACATGCCCACCCCTTCCGGGTTGCTGCCATCCCAATCGTCGAGGATCGCCTGCCAGTTGCCCCCCACCGGGCTGGAAGACGTCCGCACCAGCACAAACACCCTGTCTACGTCCTGGCGCCACACCATCTGCCCACGTTCGAATGGCTCCCAGGCTGCCCAGGTGATGCTCGCCCCGGCCGTGGGACAGCCGAGGCGGTCGCGACTCCAGGCGCCTGCCAGCTCTGCGTCGACGGCAAGCGAACAGGTGGGCGTGGGCGTGGACGTGGGCGTATTCGTGGGTGGCTCCGGCGTGGGCGTGGGCGTGTCGGTCGGCGGCTCGGCGGTGGGCGATGGTGTGCCGGTCGGCGGCTCGGTCGTCGGCGGTGGGATCTCGGTGGCCGGCGCCGCCGTGTCTGGCGGCACCGTAGGCGTAGCTTCCACGCCTGTGGGCGCCGGTGTGTCTGCCCCACCGGCGAGCGTGGCGGTGGCCGGTGGCGTTTCCGACACCAGTGCCACCCCCAGCGTGAAGGTCGGTGCAGGCGTCGGCGTGTCGCCATCCCTGCCGGCGGCAATCGCCAGCAGCAGTCCGGCGATGATCAAAAAGAGAACGAGCGCGGCTCCGCCGAGAATCCAGGGCAGCCGCGAGCTTCCGGCCGCGGTCCCGGCGGGCGTCGCCGGGGCCAGACCCACGCCAGGCGGCACGGCACCGGGTACCCGCACGGCACCGCCGGCCCCCTGGGCCATCGCCTCGCGCAGCGCACGGGTCAGGTGTGCGCCCCGCTGAAAGCGCTGGTTTGGCTGTTTCGCGATCGATTTCATCACCGCCGCTTCCACCGCCGGGGTGATGGCCGGGTTGATGCGGCGCGGCGGTGGGGGGGCTTCATAGATCACGTCGTGCAGCACCGCGTGCGGCGTCGTGCCGCGGAATGGCACCCGCCCCACCAGCATCTGGTACAGGACCACGCCGAGGGCATAGATGTCGGTGCGGTGGTCGATCTGCTCGCCCTCTGCCTGTTCGGGCGACATGTACTCTGGCGTGCCCATGATCGCGCCCGTTCGGGTAAGCTGCTGTGCCTCAGAGGCGGCCTTGGCGATCCCAAAGTCGGTCAAGGTCACGCGGTCGCCCTCTCCGACAAAGATGTTGTTCGGCTTGACGTCGCGGTGCACGAACCCACGCTGGTGTGCATAGTCGAGCGCCGCGCCCACCTGTTCCACGATGCGCAGCGCCCGCTCGGGCGGCAGCGCTCCCTGGCGGGCGATCAGATCTCCGAGGGTCTGCCCTTCCAGGTACTCCATGACGATATAATGTGTGGCGACGCCGCCCACGTTCTCCTGTGCCACGTCGTGAATGACCACGATGTTCGGGTGGCGCAGGCCTGCGGCCGCACGCGCCTCGCGCTGAAAGCGTTCCACAAACTCCGGGTCGAACGTGAGCTGCGGCGGAAGCACCTTGATGGCCACGTAGCGGTGCAGCGACGGTTGGTAGGCGCGGTAGACCGTCGCCATCCCACCCCGTCCCAGCTCTTCCAGGATCTGGTAATTGCCGAGTGTTCTGTTTGACAAGCGATCCCCCCGTGGTTAGTAGTACTTGCGCCAGGTGCCGTCACTGCGCACAGAAGAGATGAGAGGGACGAACGATGGCTCCCTCGCCCAGTTGAACAGCTCGTCCCGGCAAAACTCGACCGTGTCACTCCTTAGTACAACCCCGAGCTCGAAAGGTTGCACCCGGGCGCAAAACCCTTTCTCGTGGTCGCGCGCCCATCCAAGCTCGCCTGACGGACCCCCGAGGTACTGTCGCCAGAGCCAGCCAAAGCCCCGGACCGGCTCGTGCAGCCGCGGTGGCGGCGACATGTCGACACCCATCACACGCTTTCTGCATCTCCACGATGCGCTGCGCCTGTCGTCGTCTACCACGTCCAACTTGGGTTCCCGTCGCGGTGCGGGCTGGTGACCAGCTCGACGATGTCTCCGCCTCCCGCCGGCACCGCCATGATGTCCACCGGCTCGTCGGGGTCCGCCCTGCCGTTGCCGTTCGGATCGTGAAACAGCGCGAACGCGATCCAATTCCCGTCAGGTGACCACGCCGGCGTGGCGGCCCATACGCCGCGGGTGAGCTGGCGCACGTCCCGCCCATCCGCCTGGCCCACCCACACGTCCCCCGCATCCTCGAAATCGAGGCGCCCATTTCCATTTGTGTCGTACGCCAGCCGGAGAAACGCGATCCGGCCGCCATCCGGCGACCAGGTAGGCTGCACGTCGCCCTCTGGCCCATCGAGCCATGCCATCCTGCCCGAGCCGTCGGCGTTGGCGATATAAATGTTCCAATTCTGCTGGTCCTGAAAGCCCTCGGCATACACCACGTGCCCGTCTGGCGACCAGTCGGCCCACTGGTTCTCCGCGGGGCTGAAGGTGATCTGCTCCACGTTGCCGTCGGGGTGCCGCACAAACACTTCGGAATTGTCGCGCCCCTCGGTGTTCGCCGTGGACGAGAAGGAGAGGCGCTGGCCGTCCGGCGCCCAGCGCGCATATTCGTCCCAGGCGCCGGTAGTGATCAGGGGGGCCTGCTCGCCCCCACCGGCGGTCATCACCCAGAGGTCGTACCGCCCGCCGCGCCCGCGCGTGAAGGCGATCCGGCCGCCGTCCGGCGACCAGTCGGGCAGCCAGTCGTCCTCACCGTTCGCAGTCAGGCGCCTCAGTTCGCCACTCGCCAGGTCCACGACGTAAATCTCGGGGTTCCCATCGCGGCCGGACGAAAAGGCCAGCCGCCCAAAACGCGCTTCGGGTGCGGGCTCGGGCCCGGGAGGCGCGTACACAAACGAGCGAGGTGGCGCCTTGGCGCTGAGCCGCTGCCCATCGCCCTCTCTCACCACGACGACGCTCCAGAAATACTCACCCGGCTGTTCCAATACGGCGTCCAGGTCGATCTCCTGGGCCTGCTCCCTGGTGATCTCGGCGGCGCCTGGCGGGTTCTCCACGTCGCCTTCCTCCGCCGGCCAGATCAGCACCTGGAAAGCATTGCCAGGACCTGGTGCGCCTTCCGGGTACTCCCAGGCGAACACCGACCGCGCCGCCAGCTCTGTGCCGGCGGCAGGATCGATCAGCACCGGGGGAGCAGGGGGCTCCGGGACTGCTGTGTCTGCGGGCGGCGCCGATGTCTCGACCGCGACTGTGTCTGGTGGAGGCGCGGGTGTCTCGATCGCCTCGGTCGCAGGTGGCACGGGGGTCTGCTCGGCCGGGGGTGTTACCTCGGCAACGTCTCCTGGCGTGCTGACGTCCACACCCGACCCCGGCGCTGGCGTCCCTTCCGTTGCACCCCTATCGCCGCCGAGCAGCAGAACCAGCCCGGCGACGACCAGGACAAGGATGCCGGCGATTCCTGCCAGGATCCAGGGAAGCGGGGAACGCTGCGCTTCCGGCTGCCGTGCTGGCGCCGGCCGCTGTGCCCGGTGCCTGGTGGCGGCGGCCGGCCCACTGTCGCGGGCAGGGGACGGTGCCGCGCGCGATCCGATCATCGTCGGTGCCGGAGGCGGCTGGTACGCGGCCTCTGGCGCGGCCATCGCGTCGCGCAGCGCTCGCGTCAGGTGTGCGCCTCTCTGAAAACGTCTGTCCGGCTCCTTGGCGATCGCCTTGAGCACCACGCCCTCGACGGCGGGTGAGATCGCCGGGTTCAGCCGGCGCGGCGGCGGAGGAGATTCATAGATCACGTTGTGCAGCACGGCGTGTGGCGTGGTGCCGTGAAATGGCACCTGCCCGACCAGCATCTGGTAGAGCGCCACGCCGAGCGCGTACAGGTCGGTGCGGTGGTCCACACCTTCGCCGATCGCCTGCTCGGGCGACATGTACTCGGGCGTGCCCATCAACGCGCCGGTACGTGTCAACTGCTCCGCCTCGGCCGCCGCCTTGGCGATCCCAAAATCCGTCAGCGTGACGCGGTCGCCCTCGCCGACAAAGATGTTGGCCGGCTTGACGTCGCGGTGCACGAATCCACGCTGGTGCGCGTAATCGAGCGCCGCGCCCACCTGCTCCACGATCCGTGCTGCACGCTGCGCTGGCAGCGGGCCTTCGCGGTCGATCAGATCCTTGAGTGTCAGGCCCTCGAGGTACTCCATGACGATGTAGTGAATATCGCCTTCCTGTCCCACGTCGTGGATCACGACGATGTTCGGGTGGCGCAGGCCGGCGGCCGCGCGCGCCTCGCGCTTGAAGCGCTCGACGAACTGCGCGTCCCACGTGAGCTGCGGCGGCAGCACCTTGATGGCCACGTAGCGGTTGAGCGAGGGCTGGTAGGCACGGTACACCACCGCCATGCCGCCCCGCCCCAGCTCGTCGCGGATCTGATAGTTGCCGATCGTTTGTCCTAACAGGTTCATCTCTACGTCCTGGTGGTTCGATTGTGCTGCCCACAGCTTGCTGGTTGCCGGGTGTGTCTATTTGTCAGTGGCGACGTACCATCCACAGATCCCTGATAGAAGAAGGTGTGCGTGGGCTCGGATGGACTCAGATATTCTTCCGTTGCCTGGCTGACGATCACGACCGTCCACCAGTATTGTCTCCCTGCAACCAACCAGTCATCGAGTGGTACCGGTAGGCTGGTGCTGTCTACAAGCAGGGGAGAAGCATACGCAGGCGGTTCCTCCGCGTTTCGGTCCGGCCAGATCAAGAGCCGGTACG
>DATHUZ010000058.1:0-2701 GCA_035461725.1 Anaerolineae bacterium | reverse complement strand
TGATGTCGTGAATGTAGTTGAACTTGACGATGTGGCCGGAGCCAAAGAAGCGCATGCCGTCGGCGTCGGCATAGCTGGGCGCGGGGACCCAGTTGGGGTGGTACTGGATGGTGCGCCACACCTCGTTGCCCTCGATCAGGTGGTTGCGGCCGTGGAACTCGATGCCGACCATGGCGTTGCGGTAGAGGCGGTTGTTGCGCACGATCGAGTTGGTGCGGATGCCCCAGTCGCCCGGCTCGGCCCAGAGGAGGATGCCGCCGCGGGTGGCATCGTGGACGTGGTTGTTCTCGATGACGGCGTGGCTGCCCTCGACGAAAATGCCCCAGCCATCGTCCCAGGCGTTGGGCGTGCCCGAGATCTCGAATCCGCGAATCGCGATCGAGGCGGCGCGGACGGTAAATCCGCCCATGGTCACGGTGCCTTCCGCCTCGAACGTGATGGGCGCCCCGTCGGCGCCGGACCGGGTGACGCGCACCCGCTCTGGATAGTTGCCGGCGTGGACGCGCACGGTGTCGCCGGCCGACATGGTGTCCGCCGCCTTCTGAATCGTGCGCCACGGGGCGGTTGGCGTGCCGGGGTTTGAATCGGAGCCTGTGGCGGCATCGACATAGTAGGTGCCGACTGCGGACAAAGTGGGTGGGTGGACGAGGTAAGCGGCGATTAACGACAGAGCGAGGAGGATCGAGCCCCAACGTCGATGGGCTGTGAGCGGGCCTGCCTTGCGAGCATGTTCGTTCATTGTGTCCCTCCATTGAGACCAAGATTAAGGCGGCAGACGAGCAACGTCTCATCCGCCGCCTGGTTCACTTCACTGTGACAAGAAACATGCTATCGGTTTTGTACAACTATTTTAGCACAAGGCAGTTACAGTGTCAAATCGAGGCGTGCTTTGTCAGGCTCCTGTGCGTCGTGCGCGCGACCTGTCAGAATCGTCAACACCAGCGACCCGATGGAAAGGTAAAAGCTGTTGGTGAACAGGTCGGCGTTGTTCACCCCAAAGAAATAGACCAGGATGACCGAGCCGACGACCAGGAACAGCCCGTTGGCGGCAGAGATGCCAAAAACCCACGGCCACAACATGCCGAGGAAGCGCCGTGTGCCGGCCCGCGGGCGCGTGCGCCACCAGGCCGATGGCGCCCCGACCCCCGTGCCTGCCACCCCGGCGAGGATGCCAAGGATTGGCGGGCCAAAGCCACCGCCTACCAACAGCATCAAGATCGAAAAGAGGATCATCCGCCGCCCGCCCTTTTTGTCGCGTACCAGAAGCGCGGTGGCGATCACGGCCAGAGACGCGAGGATGGTCAGAACGCCGGTCACGCGTAGATTGGGGACGATGGTCATGCCCGGCTCACCGCCCATGTTCGTGGCGATCGGGCCCTGGGTCCACGACTCGATGAGGATTCCCTTGGGCCTGACGTTGCCCTGCAGCACCTCGCCGATCCCGTGCGTGAGGCCCCCGAGCCCTGCCAGCACGCCAAACAGGGTAGCGGTCGCCCTGGCGGCGCTCCACGTTGATTTCTGTGTCATCCGGTGCCTCCTGTCAACTAGAACCCGAAATTCGGCCACCGGAACAGGGCCACGGCGGCGAAAACGGCTCCGTTGATGAGCAGGGCGAACGCGCCCTTTTCGTCCAGGTGCTGCCAATTCCCATCCCAGAAGAGAACAAAGAGGACGGCCGACAGAAGTACCGCGGCCACGACCACCGGTTGCCACCACGCCTGCCGCGCGGCGAGGCCCACGCCGGCGACGACAAACCCGCTGGCAGCCAGCACCAGGGCTACGACCGCCACCAGCCTCGCTCGCTCATCTCCGAGCAGCCTGGAAAAGACCCACGAGCCGTCGGGCCAGACCATTCCCGGCTGAAGCTCATAGAGTCTCAGGCACTGCCCACAGTAGAGCAGGTGGACGAGCCCGTGCAAGATAAAAAAGGCGGCGACGACGAACTTGAGCATGCTTAGCCTCCTTCAAGGTGCGGTCCGCGCTGTATCGACAACAGCACGAACCCCTGCCGGTGAAAGTGCCTGAGCAGCCCGATGAGACCTGACTGGTCGGTGCACACTGCACAACACGTCGCGGCACGGTCTGCCTGCACGACCGTTACGGCAAGTGGGCTCGTGGCGTTAAAAGCGCGCTCGTCGAGCGGTCCGTGCATCTCGACGTGATACGTCCAGATCTCCTGCATGCTGCTAGCTCCTCCACCCGGCCAACGTTGATCGACGACGTCTTTATCTTACCATGGCACGCAGCCGGGCGCACCACATGAACGTGTGGTGTGTGCCACGATCAAGATGTGGATTTTGCCCAGGGGTGTCTACAGGATGCGGAACTGCCGCGCGCGCTCGAGGGCTTGCGTGCGATTGTTGGCCTGCAGCTTGCCATATATCGACTTGGCGTGAAAGCGGACCGTGTTCAGGGAGATGAACAGGTCTGCGGCGATTTCTTTGTACTTGAGCCCGTGCGCCATCAAGCGCAGCACTTCGAGCTCCCTCTCCGTCAGAGCCTCGACCAGGGGTTCGGATGCAGGTGCGCATGGCAGACTCGGCGTGTCCTGCTGTTCGCCGGCTGAGGTGGGCGCACGCCAAGTCGAAAACGCAGCCAGGATCCGCTCGACATAGCGGAGATCGACTGTGGCAGGCCGTTGCTGTGTGCGCAGTGCCGCCAGCGCCCGGACAACCACCGGTCCCTGCTCGACAAAGAGGGC
>DATHUZ010000057.1:0-3392 GCA_035461725.1 Anaerolineae bacterium | reverse complement strand
CACGGCCACGGGCAGGCGCCCCCGCGCGTCGAACCGTGGCCGTGCGCGCTCGCCCGGCAGGCGCGCGTTTCCTCCGCCGGCATTTGAGCCATCGAATGCTGCGCGCACCGTTTCCACAACAAACAGCGGGTTTCCCTCTGTCTCTTCATAGAGCGCAGCGGCCAGCGCGGGGGAAATGGGGCCGCCTGCGACTGCTGTGGCCAGGGTGAGGGATTCGTCACGGGTGAGGGCGGGCAGATCGATCTCGGAAAGCTGGTAGCCGTGGCGTAATTCGTCGACAAGCACCTGGAGCCGCTGCCTGTGGCGCAGATCTTCGGCGCGCGCCGTGGCGACGACAAGGAACGTAGGCGGGTGCTCGGCACGGGAGGGGCGGTGCATCAGGTAGGAAAGCCATTCGATCGTCTCGCGGTCGGCCCAGTGGATGTCGTCGAGCAAGAGGAGCAGGCGCTGCTGCCGTTCGAAGGGCAGGGCCATCGCCTCGAACAAATGCTGGCGCTGCCATGGCTCTGCCATGGGCTGGGGGCGCGGGAGGCCGGGACGCTCGACGAGGATTTCGGGCAGCACGCGGGCTATCTCGGTGAGCCACAAGGGATCGAGGGAGTGAAGCGACCGCTCGAGCGCGGCGCTGCGCAGCCAGTCGGCGACGGGCGTGTAGGCCAGGCCCTGCCCACCGGGGTAGCAGCGTGCCACCGCGACGGCAATTCCTTGCCGCCTGGCCCACGCCGCGAATTCTTCCGCCAGCCGTGTCTTGCCGATCCCTGCCTCGCCGGTGATCAGAGCCAGGTGCCGGGGAGCTGAGGGACGCCTCGTCCACGCCGCCTGGAGCTGTGCCCACACGGGGTCGCGACCCACCAGGGGCCACGCAGGGAGAAAGTCTTCCCCCGACGTGGTGCTCGCCGCCGGCCCGGGTTCTGCCACGTCGAGCTCTAGCAGGCGGTGGTAGATCTGCTCGGTGGCCATGCTCGGCGCCACCCCCAGCTCTTCCTGGAGGGTGGTGGCACAGGTTTGATAAGCGCGGATGGCACCGGCGAGATTTCCCTGGAGCGAGAAGAGGCGCATGAGCCGGCGGTAGGCTGGCTCATGGAGCGGGTCGAGGCGGAGCAGGTGCTGCACGTGGCGGGTCGCTGGCTCGTAGGAGCGCTCCTCTTCGAGCAGTTGTGCCAGCTCCTCAATCGCCGGCACAACACGCGCGCGCAGCCGTTCCCTCTCGGGCAGCACCCAATCGTCGTAGCAATCGGGAAGGAGGTCGCCGGCATAGAGCGATACGGCGCGATCGAGCGCCGCGCGCCGCGCAGCGGCATCTCTTTCTCGCTTTGCCCGTTCACCTTCGTCGAGCGCATGCTCCAGTTCTGCCACGTCCAGCGTAAAACGCTCCTTCGCTTGCCAGTAGATCGTGTTCGCGTCGGCGTGGATAAAATAGTCGGCATCGGGCAGCACCTGCCTGAGGTGGTAGAGCTGCTTGCGCAGGTTGGTGCGCGCCTGAGATTCGGTCGAGTCGGGCCAGAAGATAAAAGAGAGGTGGGATCTCGGCTGCGGGGCGGCGCGGTGCAGCAGCAGATAAGCCAGAAACGACTGGAGACGCGGGGAATCGATACCGGTCAACGGTACATCATCGTGCAGCAGGCGAAAATTGTCCAATAGATGAATGTGCAGAGTCCCTGCCATGCAATACCCCTGTTGGCATCTCGGTTCGCGGCGGTGAAGCGGCAACGTTCGGGCGTCACGCGCAGTATATTCTATTTGTTCCGTGCTGTCAAACTTTTGATGATTAATATGGTGTTAAAATCGGGTATCGAGGAAGGCGTGTGAGCGGGCATCCGATCCGCCTGGCGCGGCGGGTCCGATGCCCGCTCGGGAGGTCAGTTGTGCAGTGTGCCATCAGCAACACTGCTCCTGGGGCCGTGCAACACGCGCATACCACTCCAGCATCCGGTAGCGTAGGCCTACGGCCAGGCGGTGGGTGGCAGCTCGCAACTGGTGAAACCGGGCTGCCAGTTTGCTCGGCGCCGGCCGGTACACCGGCACCCGGTGCCCCACCCGCTCCGCTTCGAGGTCGGCTTGCATGTCCGCATACACTTTCGCACTACGTTCGTCCAGGTGCAACATGTCGATCTCCTTTTGGTACAAGATTCATCCCAGTTGTTACGATGGCTATTATACAAAATGGGGCGTTCCAAAGGCGTTCCCGAGAGCGTTCCCCGGATGAGAGATGGAGACCCGGCGGGAACGAGCGGCGGGAAGCAGGGAATTGGGGAAGTGGGGGGAGGCTGTTCAGAACGGATTCTGGTCGAGCGAATGGAGCAGGGCAGCAAGGAGTGCGGCACGCTGCGGCAGCGAGTCGAGGATGACGTGCTCGTGGGCCGCGTGGGCACCGTCGCCGACGACGCCCAGGCCGTCGAGGGTGGGCAGACCGAGGGCGGCGGTAAAGTTGCCGTCAGAGCCACCGCCGCTGGCGGCCTCGGGCACCTCGAAGCCGATCTCGCGGGCGAGGGCGGCAGCGCGCTGATAGAGGACGGCGATGGCTGGGGTGCGGACCATGGGGGGGCGGCCGATGCCGCCGGACACGGAGAGGGCCGTGCCGGGCATGCGGGGCGCGAGCGCGCGAAAACGGGCGTCGAGGTGAGCGGCTTGCACCTGGTCTGTCACGCGCACGTCGACGCGCGCCCAGGCGTGTTCGGGGACGACGTTGGAGCGAGTGCCGCCGCCGGCCAGGCCGACGTTGACGGTGGTGCCCGTGACATAGTCGGTGAAATGCTGGATGGTGAGGATCTGGTGGGCCAACTCTTCGATGGCGTTGATGCCCTTGCAGTGGTCAACACCGGCGTGGGCAGCCCGGCCCGTGACCTCGACGCGGTAGGCGCCCGTGCCCTTGCGCTCGGTCTTGAGTGCACCATCAGGCGGCTGGGCGGGCTCGATGACCAGGGCCACGTCGTGCTCGCGGGCCAACGCTTCGATGGTGGAGCGAGAAGTGGTACTGCCCGTTTCTTCGTCCGAGTTGATCAAGAGGGTCACACGCCGCCGCGGGGGAAGGCCGAGGTGCAACAGGGCACGCATCGCCCATAGGGCGTTCACAATGCCGCCTTTCATGTCGAGGGCGCCGGGGCCGTAGAGCAGGCCCTGCTCGACGCGGATGGGGCGGTCGGCGAGTGTGCCAACCTGCCAGACGGTGTCCATGTGGCAGAGGAGCAGGGTGCCGCCGGGGCCGGTGCCCCACCGTGCGAGGAGGTGGCTGCCGGCGGTTTCCTGTTCGAGGAGCTGGACGTCGGCACCGAGCGACTGCGCCTCGGCGCCGAGCAAGCCGGCGAGGCGGTCGATCTCGGGCTTGGCGCCGCTGGGTGACTCGAGCTCGATCAGGCGCGTGAGAAGGGCGACCATGTCGTGCTGGTGGCCGC
>DATHUZ010000056.1:0-1984 GCA_035461725.1 Anaerolineae bacterium | reverse complement strand
CCCCCCCCTTGAGGGGGGGGCTGGGGGGGGGTGAGGTGTCGGTGCCGGCGCGGCTGGTGGTGCGGGGTGAGGCGTTCATGACGATCTCGGCATTTCGAGAGTTCAACCGGCGGCAGGAAGAAGCGGGGGAACGGACATACGCCAACCCGAGAAACACGGCGGCGGGCAGCCTACGGGTGCTGGATCACACGGTAACGGCGGCACGACCGCTCAGCCTGTACGTGTACCAGGTGATCGAGATGGAAGGGGGGCCGGAGCTGGGCAGCCAGTGGCAGGCACTCGACTATCTCGAAAAGCTGGGGTTTCCGGTCAGTGGACAGAACCGGCGTTTTACCGATTTCGAAGAGTTGGTGGAATACGTCGTGTCGTGGGAAGAGGCACGCGCCGGCCTGCCGTACGAGGCGGATGGGCTGGTGATCAAGATCGACGATTTCGCGACGCAGCAGCGGCTGGGGAACGTGGGCAACGCGCCGCGGTGGGCCGTGGCATACAAGTACCCGGCGCCGGAAGCGGTGACGCGCCTGAAAGAGATCATTGTGAACGTGGGGCGCACGGGCACGCTGAACCCGGCGGCAGTGCTGGAGCCGGTGGAGATTGGCGGCGTGACGGTAAGCAATGCGACCCTGCACAACGCCGATTACGTGGCCGAGCGCGACATCCGCGCGGGCGACATGGTAGTGGTCAAGCGCGCGGGCGAGGTGATCCCGCAGGTGGTGCGGCCGATCCTGGAGCTGCGCCCGCCGGGCACCGAGCCATGGCAGATGCCCGAGCGGTGCCCGGCGTGCGGCGAGCCGGTGGAGCGGCCGGCGGGCGAGGTGGCCTACTATTGCATCAACGCCGCCTGCCCGGCGCAGCTCGTACGCTCGATCGAGCATTTCGTCAGCCGCGGGGCGATGGACATCGCCGGTTTTGGCATCCGGCAGGCCAGCCTGTACGTCGACAGAGGTATGATCCGCGACGTGGCCGATATCTACTACCTGACCACGGAGCAACTGCGACCGCTGGAAGGATTCGGCGACAAGCGCGTGGCAAACCTGATAGGCGCCATCGAGGAGAGCAAGAACAGGCCGCCGCATCGACTGCTGACGGCGCTGGGCATCCAGGGGGTGGGGTCGACGGTGGCGCAGCAGTTGATGGAGCACTTTCGGTCGTTCGACACCCTGGCGGTCGCGTCGCGCGAGGAACTGGAAGAGGTACCGGGGATCGGGCCCAAGCTGGCGCAGTCAGTGGTCGACTGGTTCAGCCACGACACGAACCGGCGCGTGGTGGACAAGCTAGAGGCGGCGGGGGTGCGCACCGAGGTGGAAGACGTGGCGGCGCCTGCCGGCCCGCAGCCACTCGACGGCCTGACGTTCGTGATCACGGGCACACTGCCGTCGATGAGCCGCGACCAGGCGCGGGAATTCATCGAGGCGCACGGCGGCAAGGTGACCGGCTCGGTGAGCGGCAACACCGACTACCTGTTGGCCGGCGAAAAGGCGGGCAGCAAGCTCGACAAGGCGCAAAAGCTGGGAGTGGCGATCATCGACGAGGACGCGATGCGGCGCCTGGCGACAGGGGAGTAGGAGCGGATGCCGGCTTTCGAGTTCGACGGCAAGGCGTATCCCACCGGGCCGGGCTGCTACCTGATGAAGGACACAGCAGGCAAGATTCTATACGTCGGCAAGGCGGTGAACCTGCGCCACAGGCTGGCATCCCACTTTCAGACGCCGCGCAGCCGGTACGGGCGGCACCATGGGCGCATCCGGCGGCTGGTGAGCCAGGTGGCGAGCATCGACGTGATCCTGGTCCACAACGAAACGGAGAGCCTGATCCTGGAGAACAACCTGATCAAGCGCCACCAGCCCCCCTTCAACCTGCTCAAGAAGGAAGAGGGGACGGGGTACTATTACATCGTGCTGACGGACGAAGCGCTGCCGCGGCTGCTGCCCTTCCGGAAGGCGCGGTTCAACAGCGGGCTGGTTGGCCCGGACGGGCACCTGGT